>PXTS01000014.1 GCA_003022485.1 Bacteroidetes bacterium QS_8_68_28 | reverse complement strand
GCGGCGGCGCTGGTGCGGTGGGCGCCGCCCTCGGCGAGCGGCGCGTCCGCCACCTCGGCACCGACCGTCTTTAGCGAAAGCTCGCGGAGCTGGCCCGAAGAAACGGGCGAGGGGGCGCCGCTCATCGGCTCGCGGGCGCTCTGGGCCTTCGGGAAGGCGATCACGTCGCGCAGGCTCTCGGCCCCGGCCAGGAGCATCACGAGGCGGCCCAAGCCCAGCGCGATGCCGCCGTGCGGGGGCGCGCCGTAGCGAAGCGCCTCCAGCAGAAAGCCAAAGCGCTTCTGTGCCTCCTCCGCGCCGATGCCCAGCGCCTCGAAGACGCGCTCCTGCGTGGCGCGGTCGTGGATGCGAATGGAGCCGCCGCCGATCTCGTGTCCGTTTAAGACGAGGTCGTAGCCGCGCGAGCGCACACTGCCCGGGTCGCTTTCGAGCCGGCCGAGGTCGTCGGGGTGCGGGGCGGTGAAGGGATGGTGCATCGCGGCGTAGCGGCCCTCTTCCTCGCTCCACTCCAGGAGCGGGAAGTCCGTCACCCACAGGAACTGGTCCTCGCCCTCGCGCAGGTCCATCTGCTCGGCCACGTGCAGCCGCAACGCGCCGGCCTGCTCAAAAACTTCCGGTGCGTTGCCGGCGAGCACCAGCACGAGGTCCCCCGGCTCCGCGCCCGCCTCCTCGACCGCGCGCTCCACGCGCTCCTGCGGCAACGCATCGAAACTCACTGACGACTCGACCTCGTCGCCCTCGGTTTTTTTGAAGTAAATCAACCCCCCCGCGCCGATTTCCTTGCGCACGTGCTCGTCGAGGCGGTCCATGTCGCTGCGGCTGCGGTCCGCCTCGCCCTCGGCGACGAGCGCCACGACGTGCCCGCCGGCCTCGATGATGGAGTCGAAGATCCGAAAGCCGCTCTCTTCGAAGGCCCTCGACACGTCCTGAATTTCCATCCCGAAGCGCGCGTCGGGCTTGTCGGTGCCGTAGCGGTGAAGCGCCTCGGAGTGCGTGAGGCGCTCAAAAGGCGTCTCGATCTCCTCGCCCTTGATCTCCCACCAGAGCGCGGCCATGTGGCCCTCGATGAGGGAAAACACCTGTTCCTCGGTGGCGAAGGCCATCTCCACGTCCACCTGCGTAAACTCCGGCTGGCGGTCGGCGCGCAGGTCCTCGTCGCGAAAGCACTTGACGATCTGCACGTAGCGGTCCAGCCCGCCGACCATCAGGAGCTGCTTGTAAGTCTGCGGGCTCTGCGGGAGCGCGTAGAACTGGCCCGGATGCAGGCGGCTGGGCACGAGGAAGTCGCGCGCGCCCTCGGGCGTGGACTTCATCAGGACCGGCGTCTCGATCTCCAGAAAGTCGTGCCGGTCGAAGTGCTCGCGCGTGACGCGGTAAAAACGGTGGCGCAGCGCGAGGTTTTCTTGGAGCTCAGGTCGCCGCAGGTCGAGGTAGCGATGCCGCAGGCGCGTGGCCTCGGTCGTGTCGTCCTCATCGGAGCGTTTTTCGTGCGCGCTGGTGACGAACGGCGGCGTCTCGGCCACGTTCAGCACCGCCAGTTCGGCGGCCTGCACCTCCACGCGGCCCGTGGCGAGCTCGTCGTTGGGGTCGTGACGCTCGGTGACCTCCCCGCGTACGGAGATCACGTCTTCGCGGCGGAGCTGCTGGGCCGTCTCGTAGGCCTCCGCGCCCAAGTTTTCCTCTGAGCAAACGATTTGCGTAAGGCCGCCCCGGTCGCGCACGTCGAGGAAGACCATCCCGCCGAAGCTCCGCCGGGTGTCCACCCAGCCTTTGAGGACGACCGCGTCGCCGGTGTCCTTCATGCGCAGATCGCCGCAGGTAGCGGTGCGCTTAGGATGCGGATCGCGGCCCGGCGTCACGAGATGGCTGCGGTCGGGGCGCTGGTCGTTGTTGTCGGGCATGGCTACGGGAAAGCGGCAGCGTGGGGGGCGGGCGGGAGAGCGGCAAGGTAGCCTTCCATGATAACACCCCGCGCGCCCGGCGTTGGTAAAAATGCGCCGAACACTCGGTGGCAGAGCAGTTGGCGCAGGGCGCTTGGCCGGGGTCAGGCGCATTCCGAACCAGCGCTCATTCTGGGCTTCGGCCCGTGACAGGATCGACGTTGCTTTTTCCGGAAAACGTTGCTTTTCCGGAAAGGGGCATGCATTGCCAGGGAAAACACAGCGGCGCGCAGGCGGGCGCGTTGCAACGCAGGCCGCTTTTTCCCGCGTGGTCGCCGCCGGTGGAAACTGGCACGGCGCTTTCCTACCTTCGCGAAACGTAACGATCCGCTTTCCCTGTGACGACGACCCGGCATGGCTCAGCAACGCGAGGGCGACGCTGCGCGCGACCACGAACCGATCGGCGAAAGCACGCCGGGCAAGGAAAAAGCTGATACGGGCGCGGGCGGCGAAGACGCGCCCGAACCCGTGCCTGCCGGCGCAGCGGGGGGCGACGGCGTGGGCGGGGCCGCCGTGGCTTCGGGCCGCGCCGGGCAGGCGTGCGACTTCTTCGGCCACCCGCGCGGGCTGGCCACGCTCTTCTTTACGGAGTTCTGGGAGCGCTTCAGCTACTACGGGATGCGCGCGCTGCTGGTGCTCTTCATGGCCGCCGCCGTTACCGGCGACAATCCCGGCCTGGGCTTCAGCGACGGGCGCGCGACGGCCGTCTACGGGCTGTACACGTTCTTCGTCTACGTGCTGGCGCTCCCCGGCGGCTGGATCGCCGACAATCTGTGGGGCCAGCGGCGAAGCGTCTTCATCGGCGGCTGCGTCATCGCGCTGGGGCACTTCACGATGGCCGGGCCGCTGGTGGGCTTGCCCAACGCGCCGTCGTTTTTTCTGGGGCTGGTCTTCATTGTGGTCGGGACGGGCCTTCTCAAGCCGAACGTCTCTTCGATGGTCGGCGAACTCTACCCCGAGGGCGGCGCGCGCCGCGACGCGGGGTTTTCGATCTTCTACATGGGCATCAACTTCGGCGCCATTCTCGGGCCCACGCTCTGCGGGCTCCTGGGGGAAAGCTACAACTGGCACTGGGGCTTCTCGCTGGCGGGCTTCGGGATGCTGCTGGGGCTTATCTCCTACAAGCTCGGCGAGGACAACCTCGGCGACGCCGGCTACCTCAAGACCGACCTCGGGGCCGACGCACTGGCGCAGCGCAGCCGGCGCTTCTGGTCGCTGGCTGCCGGCGCCGTCGCCCTGATCGCGGTCTTCGCCTTTTTGATGAGCACCGGCGTCATCGGCCTCTCGCTCGAGTCCCTGGCGCACTACCTGGGCTACGCGACGGTCGCCATCGCGCTGGGCTTTTTTGTGTTTGTCATCTTTTTCGGCGGGCACACGACGCAGGAGAAAAAGCAACTCGGCGTGATCCTGTGGCTTTTCATCCTGGCGGCGCTCTTCTGGAGCGGCTTCGAGCAGGCCGGCTCGCCTCTTCGGCCCCTACGGTTGGATCGACCAGATCGGCGCCTTTCTGCCCGCGCTTCTCGTCGCGCTTCCGCTGCTGTACGTAAGCTGGCGCATCTTCCGGCGGCGGAACCTATGGTGGGTTGGCAAGGCGGGCGTGGCGGCGTTCTCGGCGCTGGTCATCGGCTTCGTCTACTACGTCTCGATGCAGGTGACCGATGAGTGGCAGATGCCTGCAAGCATGCTCCAGAACATCAATCCGCTCTTTATCGTGCTGCTCGCGCCGGTCTTCGGCTCGCTATGGACGGGCTTGGCGTCCCGCGACGTCAACCCCTCGATCCCGGTCAAGTTTGCGCTGGGTCTCTTCGGGCTGGCGGCGGGCTTTTTCGTGGTAAGCTGGGGCGCAGCCAACGCCGGCGGCACGGCCAACGCGGCCTCGCCGGCGTGGCTGGTGGTGACGTATTTCCTGCACACCTGCGGAGAGCTGTGCCTCTCGCCGGTCGGCCTCTCCTCGATGACGAAGCTCGCGCCGGAGAACCGCGTGGGTCAGATGATGGGCATGTGGTTCGTCGCCGCCGCGCTGGGGAACCTGATCGCCGGGCTCGTGGCCGGCCGGCTCGAAACGCTGGAGCCGAACAGCCTCTTCTTCACCGTCGCGCTCATCATCGGCGGGGGCGGAATCGTGGCGCTGCTGGCCGCGCCCTTCGTGAAGCGCCTGATGGGGGACGTGGAATAGGTTCATGGATCGCCGAATAGGTTCATGGATCGCCGGCTTGCCTTCGGCTCGCTGGTTCGTGGGTCGTGAATTGTTTTCTCGAACGGGCGTCGGGCGCAAGGTGCCAACGAGGTGCTTCTTTCAACGGACTGCTCATGAACGAGCGACTACCCCAAACCCAGAAGCCAAAACCCACAATCGCCGTCGAGCGCCTGCCGCACGGGAAGGGACTGAGCTTGCCGGAGGCCGCCACGCCGCAGAGCGCGGGGCTTGACCTGCAGGCGGCCGTGCCCGAAGGCGAGCCGGTGACGCTGGCCCCCGGCGACCACACCCTGCTGCCGACGGGGCTTCGGATCGCGCTTCCGCCCGGCACCGAGGGCCAAGTGCGTCCCCGCAGCGGGCTGGCCCATCGTCACGGCGTGACGGTCCTTAACAGCCCCGGCACCATCGACGCCGACTACCGGGGCGAGGTGAAGGTGCTGCTCATCAACCACGGCGATGAGCCGTTCCGCGTCGAGCGCGGGGCGCGCATCGCGCAGTTGGTGGTAGCGCGCTACGTGCCGGTGCGCTTCGACGAGGTCGAGACGCTGGAGGAGACGGAGCGTGGCGCTGGCGGATTCGGCTCGACGGGACGGGAGTGAAGCATGGACGTGAGCGGTGAGCAGGATGAAGAGCGCGTGCGAGAAGTGTTCCGAGGGCCTCGTCGGTTCCGGGGGGCGCGCCTTTCGAAACGAGGCGGACGATCTGGTCGTTTAGCCCGGTGACGAGGGAAGAGATCACGAGCCGGAAGACGCGAAGGGCGATTTTTCGCGGGCGTTGCCGAACGGGAGCGTGGTGCGAACAGACGCTTTGCAGGGAGTTGCTGAATAGGTGACACAGCCCTGTCACTCGCGGCTCGTACGTTGGGTTGCACGCTTGTCACTGACCCTTCTCAGCAACACTCTTCCTTTGCCATGACCCAGTACGAAGCCGTCGTCGAGTACGCCGGAAAGCGCGTAAAAGTCAAGAGCGATTCTTTCGAGGAGCTCCACACCGCGCTCGCCGGGATCGAAGAGCTCAATCAGGACGCCGATTTTCTGAAAGATGAGAAGTCCGTCGAGGACGTGGTTCCGGTGTACCGCCGCGACGAGGAGGACCACGAATACTTCGGCCTCCAGGATCGCCGCTCGCGCAAAAACGTGACCTACGGCAAAAAGCGCGGCGAAGCGGTCATCCCGTTCTTCCCGAAGGGGGCCGACGGCTACTACGATCCCGACGCGATGGGACCGCGCAACGGCTCCCGCTCGCGCGCCGACCAGCAGCACCCCGACCGCCAGGGAGAAAGTGCTCGGGGGGAGCAACGCGAGCGCGGAGAGGAGCGCAGCGCCGAGCGCCGCCATGCGCGCCGCCGCCGCACCGAACAGGCTGCCGCCTCCGACGATTTGCCGTTTTGACCCGAAGCGGGGGACCGAAGGCGGCACTTTCCCCGAAAGGGCTCATTGCTCCCTGGACGTCGCCTCCGTCTATGCCTGTCGCCTCCGTCCATGCTTTCCGACAACCCCTCCGCGCCGGCGCGCCGTGCCCCGGCCAAAGTCAACCTCGGCCTGCACGTGCTGCGCCGTCGCGCGGACGGGGATCACGACATCGAGACGGTACTCCTGCGCATCGGCTGGGCCGACCACCTCACCGCCCGCTCCGCCGACACGCTCTCGCTGACGTGCTCCGACCCGTCGCTGCCGACCGGCGAGGCCAACCTGTGCATGCAGGCGGCGCAGCGGCTGGCCGAGGCCTTCGGCGTGGACGCGGGCGCGGCATTGCACCTGGAAAAGCGTCTGCCCTACGGCGCAGGGCTGGGCGGGGGGTCCAGCGACGCTGCCGCGACCCTTCGCCTCCTGGATACCCTCTGGGGCCTGGATGCCTCGCCAGCGCACTTGCGTGAGATCGGCGCCGAGATCGGAGCCGACGTGCCGTTTTTCCTGCATGAGCAGACGCCCGCCGCGCTCGCCACCGGGCGCGGAACTACCCTCCAACCGCTCCGCGGCACGGACGGTGCCCCGTACCGCCTGCCCTTCGCGCTGGTCGTCGTGGACGCCGGTGTGCCCGTTTCCACCGCCGAAGCGTACCGCCGCGTCGTCCCTCGCGCCGAGAGGCGCCCTGACCTCACCGCGCTCGTCTGCTCGAATGACTTGGCCCGCTGGCGTGCCGACTTGGAGAATGACTTCGCCTCGGTCGTCTTCGACGAGCACCCCCAGGTTGAGCACGCGCGCGATCGGCTGGTCCGCGCCGGGGCGGGCTACGCGACGCTCACCGGCTCGGGGGGAGCCATCGTCGGCGTATTCGAAGACCCCCGCGCGGCACGCGCTGCCGCCGCCGCCGAGGTCCACCGGCGTTCCGACCATCGCGCCTGGTGGAGGGGGCGAGGCGGCCGCTGACTGACTGCTCCCCGACGCTTCTCTGCCCGTGGCTGCCTTCTCGCTTCTCGTGCTCGCCGACGTGGCCGCTGACCACTTCCCGTGGACGCGCTGGGAGCGCCTCATCGAAGTGCGCGGTGTCGAAATCGACCGGGCGGCCGGCATGGCGCATCCCGACTTCCCCGAAATCATCTATCCGCTTGACTACGGGTTCGTCCCCGGCACCTGTGCCCGCGCCGACGACGAGCCGGTGGATTGCTTTTGCGGGAGCTGCGGGGCATTGGGGCTGGTGGGGCTCATTGCGACCTGCGATCACCGCCGCGAGCAGCGCGAGCTGAATCTGCTCTACGGCACGACCCCAGCAGAGGCCTACTGCGCGCACGGCTTTCTCGGGTTTGCCCCGCGCCTCCTGGAAAGCGCGCTCGCGCTTCGCCAACCGATGCCCGCACTTTGGCAACAGGCACGGGCCGCGCAGTAAATTTCCAGAGGGGCGTTGTTGCACGAAAGAGGGTTCAAAGCCTGATTTCAGGTAAACTCACGCCTTTCTCTCGCGTGAGTGGCCTTGCCAAGACGCTGCCTGCCACGCAAGACTTGGCAAGCACTGCTCGCAGGTCCGGGCGCTTCGTGGCGGCGCGCAGGGGAGCCCGGGCGAAAAGGCCTGGAGACAAAGCTCTTCAGCGAAAGTCCTGGGGGAAACGGGCGCGACTGGGAATGCCGGAAACGGCCTCCACGTGGCTGTCGCCTGATCGGTCGTGGCGTGCTTGGCCGCCCCTCGCGTGCGGCAATCATCTTCGTGCAATCATCTTCGTGCAACTATCTTCGTGCAACTATCTTCGTGCAACAAAGCCTTCCAGAGGTCTCCTTCGGGAACCCGTTCGCCGGGCTCATCCTTCATGCAAAAGCTACGTGCCGCCCGGCACTCGCGCCGGTCGGCGTCGTTGCATCGACGAGAAGCGACCCCGTAGCTCAGTTGGCAGAGCATCGGACTTTTAATCCGTGGGTCGGAGGTTCGATCCCTCCCGGGGTCACTTTCTGAAAACCGCCTACAGCGCCTCTGAAACCCTCTCAAAAGGGATTCAGGGGCGCTTTTGCATTCGGGGCGTTGCCGCCCGCTTTGCACAACTACGTGATCGAAGGCCACTTGCGCACTCCAGGCGGGGGATACACGAGGCTGCCCGTCCGCGTGGCTTGGAAGATCGACACCGACTGGGAAGTGCCCCGCCTCATTACCGCCCACCCCGTCTCCTCTTGAGACACCAGAGAGAAACTTCTGCTATGGCCGATCTGATTGACGAACACGAGATCGTCGTTCTTACCGAAGAGGTGCCGGTGGAAGACACTTTCGGCGGGCCGAAAAAGGACCTGCGCGCCGGCACGAAAGGGACCATCGTAGACGTGCGCACCAATCCAGACGGGTACACCGTCGAGTTTAAGAGCGAAAGCGAAGGGCGCTTCCCCAACTACCACCTCGCCAACCTTTCGCCCGACCAGGTGCGGCCCGCAGACACGCCGGCGAAGGTGAGTGCGTAGCGGCTATCTCCTTGCGCGCACGGGGGCGAAGGCTAATCGCCCGTTTCGGATTCACCCCGATTTTTGCGTTCGAGGCGTTGTTGCCTGTCTTGCAGCGAAACGCGCCGAAACGATTGCAAAAAAAACAGCCACATGCTCCGACTGCGCGCGCCTCGTCCGACAGCTCGCGCTTCGTCAAAGACGGCAAGACTTCTTCAGGGTCGCAACGCTGCCTGGGCCGAGACTGCGGCCAAAGCCGCGTCCTGAACCTGAAGCGCACCGACTACAGCGACAGGCAGAAAGAGCGCATCCTGCGCGCGGCGGTCTACCGCCGTCCTACATGTCATCAAGCATGCCGTCATACACGTTCTCCGCGTCGGTCATCTGCCCGCAGCCGACGCGCGCGCCGGCGTCGCCGCTGGGCTGGGAGGAGAGGTCGTCGCGCCCGCCGTGGATGAGCACGGCCCGGTCTTCGAGATTGTCGAAGTCGGTTTCGTCGCGGACGTAGGAGAAACTGAACTCGGCCACGCCCTCGTCATTGGCGCGGATGTTGCCGAAGTCGCCGACGTGGCGCTCGTCGGCGTCGTCATCGGGGGCGCCGTGGGGCGTGTCGTCGGGGTTGTAGTGGCCGCCGGCGGCTCCGGCGGGCGTGCCATCTTGCATGGCGCAGCTGCCATTCTCGTGGACGTGAAAGCCGTGCAGCCCGGGTTCGAGGCCCGTCACGCGCCCCTGCACGTAGGCTTCGCCTTCCTGGGCGTCGTAGGCGAAGCGAGCCACCCCCGTGACCGTACCGGAGGCGTCAGTGTCCTCGATTTCGACAGCCAGGTAGTCGTCGTCTTCGTAGAGATCAGCGACCTCTTCGTAGGTTTCCTCGGCGGTCTGGCATCCCGCGAGCGGGACGGCCAGCAGGAAGGCGGCGCAGAAAAACGCAAAAGGACGGCGTAGAAACGGGCGCATGGCAGAAGCAGAAAAAAGGAAAGAAAGAGCGGCAGACCGAGCTTTTCAATGTCCTTGTCCCGGAAACGCGAGGCGCGAAACGGAAGTTCGCAGCGCCGCGCCTGCGAGACCACCCTTCACAAACATGTGACCTGCAGCGCCGGACAGACCGCCCGTGCGGACGTTACGAGGTCGTGTTGCGCGGACCCGATGCCGAGGCACGCCGAATCCCCGTGCCGCGTGCGGCGTTTGATATATTCTCGAATGGATCCCGGTTTTTCCTTTCCTCTCTTCCCCCACTTTCCTATGACTTCCCCTGCCGAGAAGACCGCCGACAAGCAAGCGCGCGAGGAGCCGCGCCCCGCCGAGACGGGCACGCGGGAGCGCCAGTATCGCAGCCGCGCTACCAACGGCCGCAACAGCATCCCGACCGAAGAGGACCGCAAGGCCGCCTTCGGCGAGCCCTGGCGCGACCAGTCCGTCATCGAAGACAACCCCATCGGGCTCTCTGACGACACGGTCGAGGCGATGGTCCCCGAGCTCGACGAGCTCCAGGCCACGATGTGGACGATGTACCACCAGTACCACAAGCATCACTGGCTCGTGGAGGGACCGCAGTTCCAGGACCTGCACCTCTTTCTGGAAGACCACTACACCGAGCTCCACGACGACATTGACACGGTCGCCGAGCGGATGACGGCGCTGGGCGGCATCCCGACCAGCGACCCGGTCAACCAGGCTACTCTCGCGCACGTGGCGCACGAGCCGGAGGGCACGTTTCGCATCCGCCAGATGCTGCGCCACGCCCGGGAGGCGGAGGGCCGGCTCACCGTCGAGCTACGCCGCGACATCGAGAAGGCCCTCGAGCTGCGCGATCACGGCACCAAGCGCATTCTCGAACAGGTCTTGACCCGCGCGGAGGAGCGGGCCCACCACCTGGAGCACTTCCTCGGCGAAGACTCCCTGGAAGTCGGCCTCACTGCCTCGGAAAGCGAAGTCGATGAGTAGTTGGCGCGTTGGTGGATGGTTCGCTCGCTGTGCTCGCTCGGGTGGTGGATGATTTTCTGCCGCCAGGCGCGCCAGGCCGAGCGGGAAAACCACCACCATTCACTAATCTAATCGTACTATACTGATAGCACGAGCCCAGTAGAAAGCGCTGCCGCACCGGCAATCCCGCCGGACGGCAGCGCTTTCTTTTCCCGCCGGTGGCCCATCCGAACCGACGCGCCGGAACGCTCCCGCCGGGGTGAGCGTGAAAGTCCGGCTTTTCTCCGAGCGGCTCCCTCCGAGAAGTACCCCATGAACGAGAAGTACCCCATGAACGAGAAGTACCCCATGAAGCGCCTCGTCGTCGTCGAGTCCCCGACCAAAGCCAACACCATCCGCGGCTACCTCAGCGGGGACGGGCACACCTACCAGGTCGAGGCCTCGATGGGCCACGTGCGCGACCTGCCCGCCTCTGCGAAGGACGTGCCCGAACAGTACAAGGGCGAGGACTGGTCGGACCTCGGCGTAAACGTGGAGGAAGGCTTCGAGCCGATCTACGTGACCAAAGGGCGCGGCAAAAAGGTGCTCGGTGAACTGCGCCAGGCCCTCGCCGACGCTGACGAGCTCTACATCGCCACCGATGAGGACCGCGAGGGGGAGAGTATCGGCTGGCACCTCACCGAGGCGCTCGACCCCGACGTGCCGGTGCGGCGCATGGTTTTCCACGAGATCACGCAGGACGCCATTCGCGGGGCGCTGGAAAACACCCGCGGCATCGACCGCAGCCTCGTGGACGCGCAGGAGACGCGCCGCATCCTGGACCGGCTGGTGGGCTACCGGATCTCGCCGCTCCTCTGGCGCAAGATCGCGCCGAAGCTCTCGGCGGGGCGTGTGCAGAGCGTGGCCGTGCGCATCTTGGTGCTTCAAGAAAAAGAGCGCATCGTGTTCGTCCCGGCCACGTACTGGGACCTCGAAGCCACGCTTCGCCACGGCGGCCAGACGTTCGACGCCGAGCTGACGCACTTCGGCCCCGAAGGGAACGGCGTGCGCATCGCCAGCGGCAAGGACTTCGCTGACGAGACGGGCCGCCTCGAGGAGGGCCTCACCGGCTGGGACGGCGAAGGCGACGCGCCGAGCGCCCCCGACGACGCGCGCGTCCTCTTCAGCGAAGAGAAGGCAACTGCGCTGGCGGAGGCGCTGCCCGATCGGCCGTGGCGCGTGGCCGGCGTCAAGCGACGCACGCGGGCGAAGTCGCCGTATCCGCCGTTCATTACGTCGAGCCTCCAGCAGGAAGCAAGCCGCAAGCTCGGCTTCAGCAGCGGACGCACGATGAGCGTGGCGCAGCGCCTCTACGAGAACGGCCACATCACCTACATGCGCACCGATTCGACGAACCTCGCGCAGGAGGCCGTCGAGGGCGCGCGCCGGGCCGTCGAGGGGCGCTACGGCGAGGAGTTTTTGTCGAAAAGCGCGCGCAGCTACGGCGGAAAAACCTCCGAGAGCGCACAGGAGGCGCACGAGGCGATCCGCCCGGCGGGGGCGGAGATGAGAACGAAAGACGAACTGGGTCTCACCGGGCAGGAGGGCCGCCTCTACGACCTGATCTGGAAGCGTACCATCGCCACGCAGATGGCTGACGCGCGCCTGCGCTACACCAACGCCTACCTCGACGTCGAGGGCCCCGGCGGCCACACCGCACGCTTCCGCGCCGGCGGCAAGGAGGTGCTCTTCCCGGGCTTCTTCCGCGCCTACGTCGAGGGGAGCGACGACCCCGAGGCCGAGCTCGAAGACCGCGAGCACCCGCTCCCCGCGCTGGAGGAGGGCCACGCGCCGGACTGCCGCTCCGTCGAGCCCAGCGACCACGAAACCGAGCCGCCCTCCCGCTACACCGAAGCGTCGCTCGTCGAAACCCTCGAAGAGGAAGGCATCGGTCGGCCCTCGACCTACGCCTCGATCATCGAAACCATTCAGCAGCGCGGGTACGTCGAGAAAAACGGCAAGCAGCTCGTGCCGACGTTCACCGCGTTTGCCACCAACAACCTGTTGGAGAAGCAGTTCGAGCGATTGGTGAACACGAGCTTCACCGCCGAGATGGAAGACATCCTCGACGACATCGCCCGGGGAAAGCGCGAAGCCACGCCGTTTCTGGAAAGCTTCTACCGCGGCGAGGGCGGCATCGACCAGCGCGTGAAGACGGGGCTCGAAGAGATCGACCCGAAGCAGGTGTCGGAGATCCAGTTCGCCAAGTGGCAGCCGTACGTCGTGCGCGTGGGCCGCTACGGGCCGTACGTGGAAGGCCCGCTCGGCGCGACTGGCGAGACCGCAACCGCGTCGCTGCCGGACGACCTCTGGCCCGGCGAGACCACGAAAGAACGCCTGCACGACATTCTCGAAGAATCGAACGCCGGCGACCGCCCGCTGGGCATCCATCCCGAGCACGACATGCCGGTGCTGCTCAAAAACGGCCCCTACGGCCCGTACGTCCAACTCGGCGACAACGAGCAGCAGGGCAAGCCCAAGCGCGTCTCCCTCCCGCCGGGCATCGAGCCGAAGGACGTAGACTTCGATCTCGCACTTCAGATCATCAACCTGCCGCGCGTGCTGGGGGAACACCCCGACGACGGCCAGCCGGTAGACACCCACATCGGGCGCTACGGCCCCTACGTGCGCCACTGGCGCGAGGACCGGAAGCCGCTCTACGCTTCGCTGAAGCCAAACAAGGGCGACGATGTGCTCACCGTCGAGCTCGACCGCGCCCTCGAACTACTTAAAAAGAAAAAGAGCGGCCGCCGCGAGCCGGAGCGCACCCTCGGGGAGCACCCCGAAACGGGCGAGCCGGTCACGGTGTGGGACGGGCGCTACGGCCCCTACGTCCGGCACGACGGCACCAACGCTTCGCTCATCGACGACCAGACCATCGAGAACGTTACGCTCGAAGAGGCGGTGCAGCTGATTTCCGAGAAAGAAGCTTGAGCGTTCCGAGGCGAGAGGAATTACTTCCAGCGCGTTGCTGGTTGGCGACCGTTCCGTGGGTCGTCCGCACCACAGGGGTATGACGCAAGGCCCCTCGCGTTGCTCGCTGGGTCGTTGATCGTCCGTTCGCTTCGCATCCCAGGAGTACTTGTTCGCTGCGCTCACCGTGCTCACTGGTTCGTTTTTCGCTCGGCGGGTGCATTGCCAGATGAGACACGAACAACGACTCACGAACAACGACCCACGAAACTAAACGAAAAGGTCTGCCAAGAGCGCCACGGCCAGCCCGGTGAGGCCGATGATCGTCTCCATCACGGTCCACGTGCGCAGCGTCTCCGCCTCGCTCATCCCCAGGAACTCGCTCACCAG
>PXTS01000013.1 GCA_003022485.1 Bacteroidetes bacterium QS_8_68_28 | reverse complement strand
CCCGGGTACCGGACACTTTTGCTGGAGTTGTTTGGAAACAGAGAAGACTGCTCATCTTTCGGCATTCGGTTGCAAATTGCAGGCGGGTGCACACCGGCCACTGCTGTAGGTTGCACGTAAGTGTACGACCGACTTTCTGCACGATGAGGTGCGCATGAGCGAGCCGCCGCTCGTGGCCATCGAAATCGCCAGTCCGACGCAGGCCACGCAGGACCTCGCGGACAAGATTCGGCAGATGCTCGCTGCCGTCGTTCAGTCCTGCTGGCTCGTGCAGCCGCCGATGCAGGCGATCACGATCTACACCGACAGGCGCTGCGCCGCAGGCGTTTTCGGAAGGCCCGCTCGAAGACCCGGCGACCGGCATCGAAATAGACGGGGCCGAGGTCTTCGCCAGTGCGTAGCACGAGCGCGGTAGTTGACGACGAACGGTGTTCCGCGAAAGACGGCCGTCCACCGTCCGCCGTCCACCGTCCTAAATGTAGCGCTCGAAGAACGCCCAGATGCGCAGGACGCGGTCGAGGCGCTGTGCGGGGGCGCCGGTGCGGGAGAGGTCGTGCCCGGCATCGGGGTAGCGCACGTACTCGACGGGGCGGCCCAGCACCTTGAGGCTGCGGTACAGCATCGCGCTCTGGGAGACACCGGTGCGCAGGTCCTCGCTGGCATGCATAATCAGCAGCGGCGTGCGGATCTGGTCCACGTAGGTGAGCGGGGAGTTCTGGATAAGCGCCGCGCGGGTGGAGGCGAACTGAAGACCCTGCGCCAGGGTGTCGGTCGGCGCGGCGGTCGTGTCCGGCGCAGCCCCCGTGCCGGGGTCGGCCGCGCCACTGCCTTCGAGGCCGTTCTCGGCAATGACGGGGGCGTTTCCTGCGGCGGGCGCGTCTTCGTCGCCCTCCCACGGAAAGCCGCCGAAGTGGTAGGGCACGAGGCGCCAGGCGTTGCCCTCGCCCAGAAACGTGGCCAGGTCGTAGACGCCGCGCTGGGCCGCCGCTGCCTCGAAGCGATCCGTGTGCGCGACGATCCAGGCGGTCAGGTAGCCGGCGTAGGAGCCGCCGGTGACGACCTGGCGCTCGGGGTCGGTCCAGTCCAGCGAAGCGGCATAGTCGGCGGCAGCGAGCACGTCGCGGGTGGGGCCGCGCCCCCAGTCGCGGTAGTTGGCCTTTTTGAATGCCTGCCCGTAGCCGCCGGAGCCGCGCGGGTTGGAGTAGACGAGCGCGTAGCCCTGCGCGGCGAAGTATTGAAACTCGTGCCACATCGTCGCCTCGCCGGGGCCCCACATCGCCATCGGCCCGCCGTGGATCTGCACCAGCAGCGGCGCAGGCGTGCCGTGGCGCTGGGTCGTCGGCTGCATCGTCCAGCCGTCGATGGCGAACGTGTCGCTCTGGACGGTAAACGGCTCGGGCATCGAGAGGCGGCGATCTACCAGCCACGCGGCGTTGTGCTTGGTCAGGCGGCGCTCGCGGGTGAAGTCGGCGCTGTTGGCGTACAGCTCGAACGGGTTCTCCGGGCGAGTGGCGACGTAGAAGAGTGAGGAGCGTCCCACGTCGAAGGCCCGGATGCCGCGTCGCGGCCCCGTCAGCCGCTCGATGGTCGGCGTGGCGGTCGTGTCCGCGGTGGTCGTATCCGTGGCGGTCGTGTCCGTGGCGGACGTGTCAGCCACGCGGGCGTTGCTGGCGGGCGGGGCCACGCGCGTGCTGCCGGCGGGGAGGGCAGCCAGCGAGTCGGTGCGCTGTTGCTGGCGGCGGCGCAGGCGGGTGCGCTGCTGCTGGGCGCCGGCGAAGGGAGCGAGGCGATAGAGCGGAAAGGCGCCTTCGCTGGGGGCCGTCGCGTAGAGCGTCCAGCCGTTCGAGGCCCACTGCGGCGAGCCGGCCGAGCGGTCGAAGCCCTCGGTAAGCAGGCGCGCCTCGGCCGCGGGGCGGTTCGTGCGGTAGAGGCCGATTTCCCCCTGCGCGTAGCCGCTGTCGGCCCGGGCGGTGGCGCTGAAAGCCACGCGCGCTCCGCCCGGCGAGAAGCGCGGCGCGGAGAGGGCGTGCCCGTTCATCGAGAGGAGGCGCGTCTGGCCGGGGCCGCCGGTGCCAGCGAGGTAAAGGTCGCGGTCGCGCACGCGGTCGGGGTTTTCGTCCGTGGCCACCGGAGCGGCGCTTACGGCGACTTGGTTGCCGTCGGGGTGCCACGACCCGCCGCCGAAGTTGCGGAAGCCGCTGGTGATGCGCGTAGCTTCCGGCAAGTCGCCGGGCGGCGGCGCGCCCCGGGCGGTCACGTCCAGCACGAAGAGGTGGCGGTAGGAGCGCGTCGGCTCCAGGCCGCGCTCGCCCTGAAAGTCGAGCCGGTTGATGACGCTGGGCACGCCCGAGCGCTCCTCGGCAAGGTAGGCGCGCACCTCGTCGAGCGAGCCGTCGGGGTCGGGCGTGGCGCCGGCGGCGTCGCCCGGGTAGCGGCCCGGGCGTTCGGACGCCCACTGGGGCGCCTCGCCCGTGGCTTTTCGCAGGGCCTTTTCGGGAAGCCGGCTGGCGAAGAGAAGCTGCTCGCCGCCGGGCGAGAAGGCGGGGGCTGCCGCGCCGTGCTTCGCGTCGGTGAGTTGATACGCCTCGCCGCCGGCCGTCGGCAGGACGAACACCTGCGGCGTGCCGCTGTCATCGGCGCGCACGAAGGCGAGCGAAGAGCCGCTGGGGTGCCACGCCGGGCTGTGCGCGCTCCGTTCGCCGAAGGTGAGCTGCTGCGGCTCGGAGCGCCCGCCGGCGTCCACGCGCCACAGGTGCGTGCGGTACGTGGGACCGCCGGCGCTGTCGGGCCGCTGGAGGGCGCGCTTGACGGTGTAGACCACACTGCGCCCGCCCGGTGAGACGGCCACGTCCTCGATCTGGCGGATCTTGAACAGGTCCGTCGCCTGGATCGGGAGTTTTTCCTGTTGCTGCCCCTGAGCGCGGGTCGCGACCGGCCCCAGCAGGAGCGCTCCGACCAACAGGAGCACTCCGACCAAAAAGACGAGAGGGCGCTCGGGGGGCAGCGTGAGAAGAGCGGCGAAGGCGCGGAAAAACCGTCGCATGGCGGAAAAGCGAGATCGTCGGAGAGGCGAGCATTCCCAAAATACGGAGCCGCCCGCCCAAATCCTATCGCCGGTGCCGCCCGCCCGGTCGGCCCTCGCCGGTCAGGCCTGGCTGGCGCAGTGGTTACAGCAGTACACGTCGCCGCCCTGTTCGGTGCCGTGGCCCATGACGCGAACGCCGCAGGCCGGGCACGTCGGCGCCAGCTCCTGGATGGCGCACTCGAAGCTGTCGAACGTGTAGGTCCGGCCGCCTTTGGAAATTTCCATCACGTCGTGATACTCGTTGCCGCAGGTGTCGCAGATGCCTTGCATGGTTTGGGAATGGGCGTTTGGAAGGAGAGCTTGGGAGCAGATGCAATTCGGACAGGCCGGGGCGGGGTTTCGGCGCTTCGCTTGCGATCTCGTAACGGGTCGCGAACCGTGGCCCCAGCGCGCCGTTGTGCGTGGCCCGCGCGCGCTCACCCTGCAACCACGCCTCCAGGCCTGAACCACGCATCCATGGCTGCCTCCACCGCTGCCGACAACGTTTCGCTCTACCACCAGCACTACCCGGCGCGCGGTGATGCGGCGAGCGTGCCCGTAGGCCGCCCGCTCGTCATCCTGCACGGGCTGCTGGGGGCCAGCGGCAACTGGCACACGCTCTCGCGCGGCCCGTTCAGCGAAGGGCGCGACGTGTACGCCCTCGACCAGCGCAACCACGGGCGCTCCTCGCACCGCGCCGCCTTCGGCTACGCCGAGATGGCTGCCGATCTGGTGCATTTTCTGAACAAACACGACCTCGCCCCCGCCGCCCTGCTGGGGCACTCGATGGGCGGGAAAACGGCCATGCACGCTGCACTGGCATTTCCCGAACGGGTCGAGCGCCTCGTCGTGGCTGACATGGCCCCGAAGGCGTATCCGCCGCATCATGAGGCGATTTTCGAGGCACTGCGCGGAATCGACCTCGCTTCTCACGAGAGCCGCCGAGAGATCGACGCGGCGCTTTCAGAAAAGATCAAGGCGCGCCCCGTGCGCCAGTTTCTCCTCAAAAACCTCGACTACGACGCCGGGGCGGGGCGCTACCGCTGGCAGATGAACCTCGACGCCATCCACGCCGCCTACGACGAGATCGCCGCCGGCCTGTCCGACGACCTCGACGGAAAAACGTACGACGGCCCGGCGCTCTTCGTGCGCGGGGAGCACTCCGACTACGTGGCCGACGCGGACCGGGACGCCATCCGTGAGCGCTTCCCGCAGGCGCGGCTCGAGACGGTCGAAGGCGCCGGCCACTGGCTCCACGCCGACCGGCCGGAGGCCTTCGCGGAGGTGGTGACGGCGTTTCTGAAAGAATAGGACCGTGGAGGACTGTGGACGGCGTTCTCTCGTGCCGCGTTGTCCGTCTCGGCAGGCAGGGTAGGGGCCCCACGATGGGAGCCTTGTGTCATGCCCTTGTGGTGCATTGTGCCTTGAAAGCGGCAGCGTGTGCGAAATCCTTTCGGAAGAAATCCTCTCGAGAGCAGGAACGTGGTCGGAATTGCAGGTGTTGGGGTTGCAGGTCAGGGACCTATCGGCATCGCGTACGTCGAAGGCACGACGGACTATGAACGCGCACTCTTTTCATTCGGGAAGACGCTGGGCCGCGCTGGCGTTGCTGGTCGCCGCGCTTGGGCTGGGGAGCGGGCCCGCCCAGGCGCAGCCCGCCGCCGCCTCCGGCGCGCCCAACTACGGCGGCCCCGAGGACGACAGCCCGCACAGCAACGCGCGGCTCGTCAGCGAAGGGCAGTCCATCCAGCCCGGCGAACCGTTTACCGTGGCGTTGCGCATGGTGATGCGCGACGGCTGGCACAGCTACTGGACCAATCCCGGCGACAGCGGCCAGCCGACCCGCATCGAGTGGGCGCTGCCCGAAGGCTTCACCGCCGACTCGATCCAGTGGCCGCACCCGGAGCAGGTTCCGCTCGGCTCGCTCACCAACTACGGGTATTCCGATAAGCTCTTCCTGCTCACGCAGATCACGCCGCCGGCGGACCTGGAGCCGGGCACGCGCGTCACGCTCGAAGGTCGGGCCAAGTGGCTGGTCTGCGAGGAAACCTGCCTGCCGGCGGAAAGCGCCCTCAGCCTCACGCTTCCCGTCCGCGCCGGGAAGCCCGCTCCCAACGAACGGTGGCAAGCGGGCTTCGCCCGGTCACGCGCGCGCCAGCCCAAACGCCTCGACGGCTGGGACGTAACGGCCACGCGCAGCACCGGCAGCTACGCCTTGAAGGTGACGCCCCCGGAAGAGCGTTCGGTGAGCATGGACGGGGCGTACTTCTTCTCTGCCGACAAGCCCGTCATCGACCACGCGGCGGCGCAGCCGGTGTCCAAGATGGATGACGGGTCGTACCTGATTGGGCTTCAGCAATCTGGCTACGCGACCGAGCCGGCCGAGCGCCTGCGCGGGGCGCTCGTGGCGCCGGAGGGCGAAAGCTGGGGCCCCGGCGGCGACGTGCAGGCGCTTCGCGTGAACGTGCCGGTGGACACCACCACCAAGGCGGTGGCGACGGGAACCACGAGCAGCGACGCGGGCGGTGGCATGACGCTGGCGTGGGCGCTGCTCTTCGCCTTCGCCGGCGGCGCCATTCTCAACCTGATGCCGTGCGTCTTTCCGGTGCTTTCGATCAAGGTGTTGAACTTCGCCGAGCACGCGGGCGAGGAGAATGCCTCGCCGCGCCGCCACGGGGGGGCCTTCGGGGCGGGCGTGGTGGTGTCGTTCTGGGTGCTGGCGGGCTTGCTTCTGGTCCTCCGCGCGGGGGGAAGCCAGATCGGCTGGGGCTTTCAACTTCAGTCCCCGCCCTTCATCGCGCTGATGACGATGCTCTTTTTCGGGATCGGGCTGAACCTGCTGGGCGTCTTCGAGGTGGGTACGGGGCTGATGCGCTGGGGCGGCGGCGTCGAGGGGGCCGATGCGGGAAGCAGCTACGGCGGCTCGTTCTTCAGCGGCGTGCTCGCTACGGTCGTCGCCACGCCCTGCACGGCCCCGCTGATGGGGGCGGCGCTGGGCTTTGCCATCTCGCTCTCGGCGGCGGGGGCGCTGGCGGTCTTCACGGCGCTGGGCGTGGGGATGGCCGCGCCGTACGTGGGGCTCTCGATGGCGCCGGGACTGGTCGAGCGAATGCCGCGCCCCGGCGCATGGATGGAGACGCTCCGCCAGGGGCTGGCCTTCCCGATGTTCGCCACGGTGGTGTGGCTGGTCTGGGTCTTCGGCCAGCAGGCCGGGGTGAGCGGCATGGCGATGCTGCTGGGCGGCTTGCTGCTGCTGAGCGTGGCCGCGTGGATCGTGGGCCGATGGGACGCGAACCGCATCTCTGGGCGGGCACGCCTTTTCACGCGCGGTCTGGCAACCGTGGCGCTCGTCGGGGCCGTTCTCGTGGCACTCGTCGGGGCACGCTACGGGACGTCCTCCGCCGCCCCCCGTAACAATGCGACGAAGGCTTCTGCGAAAGGGGGCGCGTGGCAACCTTTTTCGCCGGAGAAAGTCGAGCGGCTCCGCGCCGAGGGGCGGCCCGTCTTCGTGGACTTCACGGCGGCATGGTGCCTTTCCTGCCAGGTCAACAAGCGCACCACGCTCAGCAAGACCGCCGTGCAGAACGCCTTCGAGAAAAAGAATGTTGCGCTCCTGAAAGCCGACTGGACGAACCGCGACCCCACGATCACGCGCGCGCTCGAATCGCACGGACGCAACGGCGTCCCGCTCTACGTGCTCTACCGGGGCGACGGCTCTGACCCGAAACTGCTCCCCGAGATTCTCACGCCGGACATCGTCCTCGGCGCGCTGGAAAGTCTCCCTGGAAATGCCCCCGCCGCGTCTGGCGACGTGGCGACGCGGTAGCCCCCGACCTCGCTCTCTCTCCCATCCTCCTCCGATTCCTATGAAACGCTCCAAAATCTTCGCCGCCGTCACGCTCCTGGCCGTCGTCGCCCTGGCCGCTGCGACTTTCCTCGACGCGCCTGAAGCCGGCAGCAACGCCTCCTCCGCCGAGGACGCCGCCCGTGCGAACGCCGCCGGCGCGAAAGTCACCTCCGCCGAGGACGCCGCCCCGCCCGAGGTGGGCAAAACCGCGCCCGACTTCACCCTGCAAGGCACCGACGGCAAAGAATACACCCTCTCGGACCTGCGCGGGCAGTACGTGGTGCTGGAGTGGCTGAACTTCGGCTGCCCGTACGTCGGCAAGCACTACGGGAGCGGCCACATGCAGAAGCTCCAGAAGAAGTACACCGACAAGGGCGTGAAGTGGCTCTCGATCGTTTCCTCGGCGCCGGGCAAGCAGGGCTACCACCCGCCCGAGAAGATGAATGTCATGAACGAGAAGAAGGGCGGGAATCAGACGGCCGTCTTGATGGACCCCAGCGGCAAGGTGGGCAAGATGTACGGGGCCAAGACGACGCCGCACATGTATGTCATCAACTCCGAGGGGACGCTCATCTACAAAGGCGGCATCGACGACAAACCGACCACCGACGAGGCCGACATCAAAGGCGCGACCAACTACGTGGACCAGGCGCTCACCGCCGCGATGAACGGCAAGGAGGTCCCGGTCAAAAAGGCGCGGCCGTACGGCTGCTCGGTGAAGTATGCCTCGAAGTAGTCCCCCCGCGCCGGCCCGCCTCGAAACGGCGCTGCGCGGCCGCAGAGGCCCGTAGCGTCGTTTTTCGTTGCGCTCCTCCGGCGATCTTCTTCGGTCCAACCGCAGCCGCACGGCAACGGCGCGATTTTTTCCCTCCCCGCGTTCCCTCATGGCCTCGCTTCTCGGGCAAGCCCCGGCCACGCTGGCGCTCCTGGTGGCCAACGTGCTCGTCAGTCTCTACGCGCTCTCGAACCCGCAGGTCATCGACCGGCTCTCGTTTCGCCCGCAGCGTGTGCAACGGGAAGGGGAGTGGTACCGCCTCATCAGCGGGGGCTTCGTGCACGCGGGCATGGCGCACCTCGCGTTCAACATGATTACGCTCTACTTCTTCGGCCCGCTGCTAGAGGCGGGCTTTCGGGGATTCGAGGGGCTGGGGCCGGTGGCGTTTCTGGTGCTCTACTTCGGGTCGGAGCTGGCCGCGCACGCGCTCACGACGGCTGTGCACGGCAACGACCCGCACTACGCGGCGGTGGGGGCCAGCGGGGCGGTGAGCGGCGTGCTCTTCGGGTTTTGCCTGTTCGGGCCGTTCACGCGGCTGTACGTGTTTTTTGCGATCCCGATGCCGGCCATCGTCTTTGCCGTGCTCTACGTGGTCGGCTCCATCTGGGCGATGCGCCAGTCGGGCCGGCGCGGGGCCGCCGGTGGGGGAATCGCGCACGAGGCACACCTAGGCGGCGCTGTCGGTGGGCTTCTGCTGACGATTTTGCTGGAGCCGGGAGCGGTCGGCGTGTTCCTCCGGCAGATCGGGCTGTGAGCGACCAGCGGTCAGTGTCTCGGTTCGAGGGGCTGACGGCTGACCGCTTTTCACAGCAGCCAGTCCGTGAGCTGCGGCCACGTCTCGAAGCGGAAGAGGCGGCCCGACTGCGGCGGGACCTCGCCGTTGAGGCCGTGGGGCGTGTACCAGGCTACCTGCCAGCCGGCGTTCAGACCGCCCTCTACGTCGGAATGGAGCGAGTTGCCCACGTAGAGTATGGCCTCGGGAGCCACGTCGACGGTTTCGGCAGCGTGATTGAAGACGCGCGCGTCGGGTTTGAGGAAGCCCGTCTCTTCGCTCAAGACGACCGCGTCGGAGCGCTCCGCGAGGACGGGGAAGCGCTCGATCTTGGCGTGCTGCGTTTCGCTAAATCCGTTGGTAAGCAAGCCCACGGGGAAGCGGTCGGCCACGCGCTCGAAGGCCTCGAAGGCGCCGTCGGTGGGGGTCCAGTGGTGGGTGTAGCGCTCGATGTAGTGCGCGCCGACGCGCTCGGAGGATACGCCGTTGACGGCGAGCGTTTCGAGCGTGCGCTTGATGCGCAGATGTTTGAGCTCCTCTTTCTCGATCTCGCCGTCGGCGTAGCGCTTCCAGAGCGGTTCGTTGTGGTGGTGATAGGTGGCTTGCACCTGCTCGGTGGTGACGCCCTCGAAGGCATCGGGGAAGGCCGCGTGCACGTCCGCCAGGGCGTTTTTCTCGGCGGTGCGGTGGTCAAGGAGGGTGTCGTCGAGGTCGAAGTAGACGAAAGCGAGTTGGTGGGGGGTGCAGGATGGTGGTGGATCGTACATGGGTTCTTCCCGCTCAGACATACCGTTTGGCAACACGTTACTTCAGAAGAAAACAGAGGGAAAGCGTGAAGCGAGCAAAAAGCGTGCACGGTTTTGGCTTCCTCTTCTCCAAGTGGAAAACTATCTACCACCAACCATCCACCATCTACGAGATCGTCTTTTCGAACATCGCGTACTCTTTGTCCTTTACGCCGCCCATTTCTTCGAGCGCATTTTTCAAGACTTCATTCGTGTCCAGCACCCAGCTCATCTCGCAGGCGGGGTAGCCGTTTCTGGGGGCTTCCTCCACGGTTGCCAATACGAGGGGAGCGTAGAGGCCCTGGCCCCGATACTTCGGGAGCACGCCCATCAGCGGCATCCGTAGCTCGTGGACGCCGCCGAAGTTGGTGTAGGCCAGGAGCTTCGGCAGACCCAGCGGGAAGAGGCGCCCGCCCTTGACGTGCTGGAGCGCCTGGTTGAGATCCGGCAGCGCGATGGAGAACGCGACCGGCTCGCCCTCGTCTTCGAGGAGGAAGACCACATTGGGATCCACGATCTGCTTGAGCTCCTCGGCGAGCTGCTCGAACTCCGCTTCGGTCATGGGTACGTGCCCCCAGTTGTCCTTCCACGCTTCGTTGTAGATGCGGCGGATGGTGCGCGCCTCTTCGTCGAAGCGGCTTGTGTCCATCGTGCGCAGCTCCAACCCGGGATGGCGGCGGTAGACGAGCTCGGTACCGCGCCGCAGCTTGGTGGCGTCGGCGTACTTGTAGTGCGCGTAGTAGGCCCACATCGTCATCACCCGCTCGAAACCGCTCTCAAGCAGGAAGTCCTCGTAGCGCGGCGGGTTGTAGGGCATCAGCAGGGCCGGCGGGCGGTTGAAGCCGTCCACCAGCAGGCCGGCGGTGTCGTTGAGCGAAGGGTTGGCCGGGCCGCGCATTTTCTTAAGGCCCTGCCTGCGTAGCCAGGCGGCGGCGGCTTCGAAGAGCGTCTCGGCGGTGGCCTCCCCGCCCGAGCACTCGAAGAAGCCGAAGAAACCGGCCCCGTCGTCGTATTTTTTGAGGTGCTGCCCGTTGACGATGGCCGCGATGCGCCCGACCGTCTCGCCCGCTTCATCCTCGGCCAAGAAGAGCTGCATGTCCCCGTGCTCGAAGAAGGCGTTCTTCTTCGGGTTCAGGGTATGCTTCTGGTCGCGCCGCAGCGGCGGCACCCAGTAGCGATGCCCTTCGTAGAGGTCGTAGGGGAAGCCGACGAAGCACCGGCGGTCGCGCCAGGAGTCGGCGCGGCGCACAGTCACGCCGGCGTTGCGGTGCACGGCTTCCGTCGTCTCGGGCACGGGAGCGTGGGGGAGTGAGAGAGGGGGCGAACGGACGGAAACGCCGACGGAAGAGAACGTTGCCGAGAAAGACCAAGCGCACGCGCCCGTTCCGCGCTCCGCTTTTCCAGGTGCGGGTAGGGTCTCTCGCAGCAACCCCCCGCACTCCCGTATCCAGGAGCACTATCCAGGAGCACTCCCGTATTCAGGAACGTCCATTCTGCCGGCTTTCGGGGCGGTGCTCGCCGAGCACGCCGTGCTTGTGGCCGACCCGCTCGAAGGCCGTGAGAATTTGATCGAGCTCCTCGTCGGAGTGAGTCGCCATGTAGGAGGTGCGCATTAGGCACTGCCCGGGCCGCACGGCCGGCGGGATCACGGCGTTGACGAAGACGCCCTCGTCGATCAGGTCGCGCCAGAAGCGGAAACACGTTTCCATGTCTCCAACCACGACTGGGATAATCGGCGACTGGCTCGCCCACACGTCGAAGCCCAGCTCGCGAAAGCCGGAGCGCATGTAGTCCGAGATTTCCCAGAGGCGCTCCAGGCGCTCAGGTTCGTTTTGCAAGATCTCCAGGCACTTCAGGACCGTCGCCACGCTGGCCGGCGGCATTGAGGCGGAGAATATGTGCGTGGACGCCTCGTGGCGCAGGTACTCGATCACGTCGTCGGAGGCGGCGCAGAAGCCGCCCGCCGAGGAGAAGCTCTTCGAGAACGTGCCGGTGTGCAGGTGCACCTCGCGCGAGCGCCCCAGCGGTCCGTCTCCGAAGGTCGCCGCCGAGCCGCGCCCCCCCGGCCCGATCACGCCCACTGCGTGCGCGTCGTCGAGCATGAGGGCCGCGTCGAACTCTTCGGCCAACTCCAGCAGGCGCGGCACCTGCGCGACGGCTCCGCTCATCGAGAAGACCCCGTCGGTGGCGATGAGCTTGCCGGCGTCGGGGTTTTCCTCGTGGGCGCGCTCGAGCATCAGGTGCAGGTGGTCGAGGTCGTCGTGGCGGTAGCGGCGCGTCTGCGCCAGGCTCGCTTTGGTACCGGCGGTGATGCAGGCGTGGTTGTCCTTGTCGGAAAAGATGTAGTCACCCTTCGAGGTGATGCCCTGCACGACGCCCTCGTTGGTCATGTAGCCGGTGGAGAAGAGCACGCAGGCTTCCCGCCCCAGGAAGTCCGCCAGGTGCTCCTCGAGCTCCAGGTGCAGGTCGAGCGTGCCGTTGAGGAAACGACTCCCGGTGCAGCCGGTGCCGTACTTCGTGACCGCCTCGCGGGCGGCTTCCTTCACGCGCTCGTCGCTGGTGAGGCCGAGGTAGTTGTTCGAGCCGGCCATAATGATTTCCTTCCCGTTCATGACGGCCGTGGTGCCCTCATTCCGCTCGATGGGGCGGAAGTACGGATAGAGGTCAGCGGCTTTGGTGCGCGCGTACGGGCCCGATTCGTCGGTAAACTCGTGGCACTTCTCGAAGAGCGACGGCTCGGATGGGGCGGGCGCCGTGGGGGCGGGGTCTTCCTTTTCGTCCCGGAATACGTCAGGCATCGTCATAGGCGTAGGGCCTGTCGGGGAAGGATGGGAGCGAAAGCGATGAAGGGCGCGTCGCAGCGGGCAGGCGGACGGGCCGCGCCACCGGGCGAAGCAAAGAGCAAGCCACCGTGCCGGGGTGAACCGCTCGTGAAGCCTCGCCTTCACGAGCGGTTCAGGCAGAGGGTTCGTGTAGGCGAGCCAGCGCGCGAGCCGAACTGCTCGAAGAGGCCGGGCGTGGCGCCACGGAGGTCTCGGGAGGGGCCTCGGCTCCTACTGTGCGGAGCACATCTTCGATGCAGGCGACGGCGGCTCCGTTGCCGCGGGCCTCGAATCCGTCCAGGCGCTGCGCGTAGCGGGGCGCGCGTTCCAAGAAGCCCCGCACGTCGCCGGCAGTGAGCGTGTCGCCGGGGGAGGCGGCTTCGCCCAGCCCTTCCTTTTCCAGAAAGCGGGCGTTGAGGGTTTGCTCGAAGATGCCGCCATTGGGCGCCACCAGCAGCGGCTTGTCCAGGTACAGCCCCTCGCTGATGAGCGTAAAGCCGGCCGTGCAGACGACAGCCCGGCTTCCGGCGAGGTCGCTCAGGAAGCCCTCCAGCGACGGGTGCTTGAAGGTGATGTTGGGGTAGCGCTCGGGCCGCTCCGGCGTCCCGAAGTTGTACGCCACGAAGGGCACGTCCACGCGGCGTAGCGCGTCGAGCACGGCCCCGGTCCCCTCGGTCTGGTTGAAGTAGACGAGCACATGGTCGCCGCGCTCCGGCTCCAGCTCTTGCACGGCGGGGCGAATGATGGGCGGCACGAGCGTCGTGCACTCGGGATGACGTAGCTCCGGGAAGAAAAACGAGGTCAGCAGCACGTGGCGTGGATGCGAGGGCGCAATGGCGGTGATGGCTCCGGCGGTCATGGCGGCGGCGGGCCAGTGGCGCATCGGCAGCTGGTAGCGCGTCTCGGTGACGACCTGCTGGTGGTTGAACGAAAGCACCGGAAGCCCGATGCGCCGCGCCGCGTGCGGGGAAAACGCCTCGAAGTCGGTGATGAGGAGATCGGCCCGTTGCGCGGCGAAGGCGCGCGCGAGGCGCCGCGCGATGCGCGGGGCGCAGACCACACGCTTCCAGTTTCGCCGCACGGTAGCCCCGACGCGAAAGCGGTTGGCTTCCATGACCTGCCGGAGCGCCGGGACCGGGAGCACGCGTTCGCCGCGCCTTTCGAGAATCTCGCGCGCGGTGCCGCCGCAGCAAAAGACCACGTGATGCCCGCGTGCCCGGAGCGCCTCGGAGGTGGCCATCACCCGCGAGGTGTGGCCTCGTCCCTGCCCGCTAAGTGCGTAAATGATTCGTGCCATGCAAAGATCTCAAGGAGACCGGGGCAGCGACGCGGCACAGACGAAAAACGGGCCGAGCGCTACGGTTCTCTCACCACGTTTGGGGTACGTTTTGTGCCTCTTTTTTCACAGTTTTTGGCAAACGCAGCCCGCTAAACGGAGCGTTGCGCTGGAAGGTTCGTCATGGATCATTCCCTTAACGGCTTCTTACCGGAGTGCTTTCGAGGAGCGAAACGGTCTTTTCGGAGAGAGAGGTGTCGCATAAGCCGCGACAAATGGCGAGAACGTAACATCGCTCCGAGAAAGCGAGACGCGCAACTAAAGCGAGACGCGCAGCCGTCCGGTCAGGCCGCCCCGGCGCCCGGGCCGTACCTGCATGGAGACCTCCTCGACCTCGAACCCCAGCAGGTGGGCGTTTACGTAGGCGTCGGCGACCTGCAAGAGCCAGAACGCGCCCACGCCCAAGATGGAAAACTCCCCCCAGCGGCGGTACTGCTCGCGCTGATCCTGAACGGCGGCTGGAAGGTCCTCTTCCTCCTCGAGCGCCAGCTCGTTGCGGAGCGCCTGGTACGCCGACGCGTACTTTTCGTCGGTGTAGTAGGTCGGCCCGTCGTCGCCGAACTGATTCTGGTACTGCTCCTGCGTCAGAAAATTGCCTTCGATGCGCCGGTAGCGCCAGGCGTTGCGGTAAAAGAGGTACTGGTCCCAGGTGTAGATGAGCGCGAAGATAACGCCTCCGAGGCCGGCGACGACGACAGGCATTTTCCAGTACTGGCGGTTGTAGTACTGGCCCCACCCCGGGGCGACGAGCGCGCGCCGCAGGGCCCCGTTGGGGGAGTGGCCCTCCGGCAGCCCCAGTCGCGTGGCGACGGAGTCGGGCGTGGGCTCGTCGGAGCCGGGCAAAAGCTGCGCCTGCGCGGGCCGGGCAGGAAGAAGCAGCGCGATCAGCGACGCTGCCAGCAGCGCGGCGAATGGGCGCGACGGGAGCACGGGCAACGCAAAAAGGGAGAGCGGAAAAGACCGAAGGGACGTGGCCGGGGTTTGTGGAGAGCCCCGATGCCGGGCGGCGCCCCGTGAGGGGTTCCGTAAATGGAGACCCCGCCTAAATGGGGAATCCGCCGGTCGCTACGGTCCACCGTCCGCCGATCCTGCCTGCGTTAGCAGGTCGAGTAGGCGTTCGAGGTCTTCGGCCGAGTAGTAGGAAATCTGAATCTCTCCTTCATCGTCGGCGTTGTGGGTGATTTGCACCTGCGTCGAGAGAGCCGAGCGCAGGCGATCTTTGTACTCCTTCAGCACGTGCTGGTCTCGTTGCTCCTCGCGGCTGGGGGCGGCGGATTCCTTCGGCGTTGTCGCCTCGCCCGTGGCAGCAGACGCGGCGTCGCTTTCACCCGCTTCCGCGGGCTCCTCGTCCGTCTTGTCGTCGGCGCGGTGGCGCCGAACGCGCTTCTCGACGGCGCGCACCGTCAGGTCGTCTTCTTCGATCTCGCGCAGGAGGCGACGCTGCACCGCCGGGTCGTCCAGCGTGATGAGCGCCCGCGCGTGCCCGACCGAGACCGACCCGTCGCGCAGGGCCGCCTGCACGCGCGGCGGCAACCGCAAGAGCCGCAGGAAGTTGGAGATGGTCGTCCGGTTTTTGCTTACCTTCTCGGCGACCTGCGCCTGCGTGAGCCCCACCTCCTCGATGAGGCGCTGGTAGCCGAGGGCCACCTCGATGGGATTTAGCTCCTCGCGCTGCACGTTCTCCACGAGGGCCATTTCCAGCATTTCCCCGCTGCCGGCCTCGCGCACGTACGCCGGCAAGCGCTCCAGCCCTGCACGCCGGGCCGCCCGCAGCCGCCGCTCTCCGCTGATGACCTCGAACTGCCCCTCGCCCATCGCCCGCACGGTGATCGGCTGGATGATGCCGAGCTGCCCGATGGACTCGGCCAGCTCGTCGAGCGCCTCGTCGCTGAACTCCTGCCGCGGCTGGTACGGGTTGGGCCGGATGTGGCTGACCTCCACTTCGGCCACGCGCCCGACCATGCGGTCTTCATCCTCGAAGCGGTAGAGAGTGCTCTGCGAAAGGTCACCGCTGCGCTCGCCGGGACGGTCCCCTTCGCGCGCCTCGTCTTCCCGCTCCTCCTCCGAGGGCAAGAGGGCATTCAGCCCTTTTCCTAAGACGCCTTCCTGGGATGACATGGCGGTTTGGGGATTGATTCTTGGGACTTGGGTTTTGGGCTTGGTTTTTGGATACGGGCCGAAGACCCAAAACCAAAGACCGAAGCCCCATCTACAACGAAAATCCGTTGGCCTCGCGGACGGGCGGTTGGTGCGGCAAGCCCGAGCGCTGCTCCTCGTCGTCGTCGGAGCCGTCGGGGGCGCTGCCGGGGGGGGAGGAAGCCGGCTGGCCGTTGCCCGCGCCGGCCTCCGGCGAAGGGGTGTTCGCGGACGGCGTGCCGGCGGGATGGTCTTTCCGGAAGGCATCGTCCACGGCTCCATCGGCGTCAAGGTAGCGCCGGTTGCAGTCGATGACCTCCTGCGCGAGGGCCATGTAATTGTTGGCCCCCTTGCTGTTGGCGTCGTAGAGCAGCGCCGGCTTGCCGAAGCTGGGGGCCTCCCCGAGGCGCACGTTGCGCTGCACGATGGCGTCGAACACCTTGTCGCCAAAGTAGCGGCGCACCTCCTGCGCAATCTGGTTGGAGAGGCGCAGGCGCGTGTCGAACATCGTCAGCAGCACGCCCTCGATGTCCAGGTCGGGGTTGAGGTGCTGGCGCACGATCTTGATGGTGTTCAGGAGCTGCCCCAGTCCTTCGAGGGCGAAGTACTCGGCCTGCACTGGGATCACCACGGCGTTGGAAGCCGTCAGCGCGTTGAGCGTGAGCAGGCCCAGCGACGGCGGGCAGTCGATCACAACGAAGTCGTACTTGCGCCGCTCGCGCCGCAGCGCCTTCTTAAGAAGACGCTCTCGTTCGGTCACGTCCACCATCTCGATCTCTGCGCCCACGAGATTGATGTGGCTGGGCACCACGTCGAGAAACGGCATCTCGGTGGAGCGCGTGGCCTCCTCGACGGGCACGTCGCCGATCAAGACCTCGTAGGTAGAGCTCGAGACGGTCTTCGGCTCGATCCCGATGCCGCTGGTGCAGTTGGCCTGCGGGTCGATGTCCATCAGGAGCGTCGGGTGCTCCGCCGCCGCCAGCGAGGCAGCCAGGTTGATCGCGGTCGTCGTCTTGCCGACGCCGCCTTTCTGATTTGCGACCGCGAGGACTTTTCCCATGGCGTAAGCGGGGCGGAAAGCGAGAAGCGGGAAGTGAGCGCACCAGACGAAGCCTGAGTAGGCGCAACCAAAACTTATAAAGCAGCAGCCCGGCACGCCAGTTCCACCGAAAGTTTTCTGGTCGAAACGCGCGGTGCGACGCAACCGGACCAAGCGCCCGCCCGGGGGAATTGTAGATAGTCCGCTCGCCTGCGGTTCGCTTGATAGTGGGTTCGGCGGGCGCGGCCGCGTCCTCACCGATCCGAGCCGCTTCCTCGAAGACGTTTCGGAGGATCTGCTCGAACCCGTCGAACTGGTGGAGGGGAAGGAAGCGTCGGAACAACTTGAGGCCCCATCGGAGAAATCATCCACTGGAGATAAAGCCGACGGCCCGCCATCTTGAGCCATTTTAAAAACGGGGGCGCGATGGGGCCGAGGGTTATGCCCTTGCGGTGCATCGAGTCTCTGCGTGGTACATCACGTGCCGGCCCGAACCGATAAAACCGCCCTGTGGCCGAGTTGCAAAACATTCCGACTTCGGCCCCGCCGGATGGCGGCCCGCCGGTGCGTGTCGAAACGGTCGGCCTGGCGCAGATGGGGGTGATCCGCACGCTCAACCGGGCGGTTTTCGGCGAGGACCACATCATCAATTCCTTCGACCACGATGATCTCATTATGCTGCTGGCGGTGGCGCAGGCCGGCGGCGCCCCAGTGGGCTTCAAGGTCGGCTACCGGCTGAGCGCAGACGTCTTTTACAGCGCAAAAGGCGGGGTGCGCCCGGACTGGCGGCGGCAGGGAATTGCACGCCTGCTCCTTGACGACCTGATGAGGCGCGCGGCCCGGCGCGGCTACGACCGCTTTGCCTACGACACCTTCCCCAACAAGCACCCAGGCATGACCGTGCTGGGCCTCGACGAAGGATTCGAGGTCACCCGTGCGGGGTACAGCGCGCGCTACGAAGACTACCGCCTTCGGTTTGAGAAGGCGCTGTGAGCGCCGTTTCGGGCTCGGGGGTTGGCGTTCGGGGTTTTCCGGGCGGCCGGACGTTCTGTAACTTTGTGCCGCCGCGCCACGTACCTGAAACCGGCAGCGCAACGCCAAACGTTCCCCCTTCGACTTTAAACTCGCAACCGCCCCAGCCGCGTGCGCGCCTTTCGCGCGTCGGCTCCGCCTCGCGCAGGGATGAGAGAAAAAGGAGGAGAGAAGAGGTTTTTTGTCAGCAGCGTCTTCGCTATGCTTTGGAAGGCGTCTCCGACAGACCCCCTCTTCTCGGTTTCCTTCTTTCCCCTTTCCCGCGAACGGAGTGAGCACCAGCAACGAAGCTAAAAAGGCTGCTGGAGAAGCCGGCGCGGCCCTCGTCGAGGACGGAATGCACGTAGGGCTGGGCACCGGCTCGACGACAGCGCGTGCCTTGCGCGCGCTGGGACGGCGTCTGCGAAGCGGCGAGCTAAAGCGCGTAACCGGCGTGCCGACCTCGCCCGGCACCGAGCGGCTGGCGCGGGCGGAGGGCATCCCGCTCACGACACTCGACGACCGCGGCGGCCAGGAGGGAGCGGCGCCTCTCGACCTGGCCCTCGACGGGGCCGACGAGGTGGACCCGGCGCTGAACGTCATCAAAGGAGGCGGGGCGGCGCACACCCGCGAAAAAGTCGTTGCCGCCGAGGCGGAGCGCTTCGTCATTCTGGCTGACGCATCGAAAGAGGTGAAGCGCCTGGGAGAACGGGCGCCTGTACCCGTCGAGGTCCTGCCGATGGCCGCCGGCCCGGTTGCGCGCCATCTGGAAAAGGCGGGCGCCGCTGCCGCCGAACTGCGCACCGGCGCGTCTAAAGACGGTCCCGTCGTGACCGATCAGGGGCTGTGGGTGCTGGACGCACATTTTGCCCCCGAGGGGCTTCCCGACGCGCATGCTTTCGCCGAAGCGCTCGCCTACCGCCCCGGTGTGCTCGATCACGGCCTCTTCCTGGAACGGGCCACCGACGTACTCGTCGGTCGGAGCAGCGGGAACGGCGTGAAGCACCGCCGCCGGCGCCCCTGACGCGCACGGGCACGCCCCGATATGCGAGCGCCCCGCCGCATCGGAAGCTACTCCGAAGGGCGGGGCCTCGCGCAACGTGGGGGCGATCGCAACGTGGGGACGATCCGTTCGGCTCAGTTCAGCTCGAATGTCACGCGCTGCGACATGCGCGTCTTGACGGGCTCCTTGCGCTGCCTGCCGGGTTCGAACTCCATGGCCTTGATCGCGCGGATCGCTTCTTTGCTGAGCGACTCGTGCGGGCTGCGCAACACCTTCATGTCGGTGAGGCTCCCGTCTTTCTGCACGGTGAACTGGAGGTAGACGGTCCCCGTGATGTCCGCGCGCTTGGCGAACTGCGGGTACTCGACCTCCTCGTAGAGCGCCTCGGTCCCGCCGACCATCTTGGGCTTTTGCTCGATGACGGCGAAAGGGACGACTTCTTCTTTCTCTTCCTCGCCCTCATCGGGCTCGGGGGGCGCCTTCTTGTCGGCCGTCTTCGTGAGCGACTCATTGAGGTCGAGCGTGGCGTCGAAGTCGAGGTCTTCGTTTTCGAGCACCTCGTCATCCGGCTTCTCGATGGGCACCGGCGGGCGCGGTGGTGGCGGGGGCTTTTTCTTTTGCTGGGTTTGCTTGACTTCCTTGATGTCAACGGTCTCTTGCTCGTTCATGGCGAAGGTTTTCTTCTCCCCAGTTCCCCACTGGAACCGGAACGCAGCGATCAGGATGAGCAACGCCAGGATCATACCGCCTTCCACGAACAGCGGATAGCGCTTGCGCAGGTTGGCTCCGTCCTTCTTTTCCAAAGCCATGACGGGTCAGGAGAGTTGGCGAAAGGAAATAGACTGGACTGCTCTTCGGTGCGCGCACTAACAAACCGTCGAACAGGCTGTTCCGGGTTGGCGGCCGGGGCGCAATTTTTCACGTGGAGACTCAGGAACGGGCAAGTCCCCGCCCCCCGCCGAAAAAGAGGGCTACGCCCAGCCCCAGCCCAGCGGCGTCGGCGAGCCCGTCGAGCAGGCTGGGAGTGCGCCCGAAGGGAAGCAGGCCCTGGCCGGCCTCGGTGGCGAGGGCGAAGAGCAGTCCCAGCCCGGCCACCCAAGCGGCGCGCCGGCGCAATGGGCCCCGTGCGGCATACATCCACAGCAGGGCGAAACCGGCGAACAGGCCGGCGTGCACCAGCTTGTCGAGCGGAAGGAGGCCGGAGGGGGCCGGTAGACGGGGGCGCGGCCACCAGAGCGCGACGACGATGCCGAGCGACCAGAGCAACGCGAGCCAACGGACGGTGCGATGAGTGATAAAGGGGGTGGGGGGCATCCGGCGCGGACGCTTGGGTTTACAATGTCGAGTCGGCAAGCGATTTTTACCACGAACTACGCACTTCAGGCGAAGCGCTCGTGGAGGAGGGAGGGCAGTTCTCCGACGAGATCGGGGGCGAGGAGGGTGCGCCCGGCGCGGGAGGCGGCGAGGCGGTCGGCGGCGGCCCCGCCGAGGTGAAAGGCGCCGGCGGCGGCCCGGAGCGGCTCGACGTCCTGCGCGAGGAGGCCGGTGGTGAGGCCGGCCAGCACGTCGCCGGTGCCGGCGGTGGCAAGGGACGGATTGCCCGTGCCGCAGACGTAGGCGCGCCCCTCGGGGCCGGCGGCCACGCTGGGGAAGCCTTTCAGGACGAGCGCGCACTGCCAGCGCTGGGCGTACGCCTGCGCGACGCGAAGGCGGTCCGAAAGATCGGGATCGTCCTCGTCCGCGAGGCGCGCGAACTCGCCGGCGTGAGGCGTGAGCACCCAGCGCCTCCGGCTGTGCTTCTCAAACCAGGCGTCGCGTTGCCCGGCCAGCGCATTGAGCCCATCCGCGTCGATGACGGCGGGCACGTCGGTTTCTTCCAGCAAAAGGCGCACGAAGCGAGCGGTGCCTTCTGCCTGCCCGAGGCCCGGTCCCACCAGCAGCCCGCCCGCCTTTTCCAGAGAACCGGCGAGGGCGTCGAGGGCGGCGCGGGCGTCCAGTTCGCCGCCGCCTTCGTGCCGGGGGGGCAGCGGGGTGGTGGGCACGGAGGGAAGGTGCGCGTTGACCGTCTCCTGCGCCCCGGCCGGGCACGCGCAGACCACGTAGCCCGCTCCGGCTCGCGCGGCAGCCGAGGACGACATGACCGCTGCCCCTGCCATCCCCGGCGCGCCGCCGACCACGAGCGCCAGCCCCACGCGGTACTTGTGCGCCTCGTGAGTACGCTCCGGCAGCCAGCCTCGCACGGCGGCATCGGTGGTGAGAAAGGCACAGCCGTCGCGCCCCTCGGCGGCAGGGCCGTGCAACGCGAAAGCGGGAATCCCGATCTCCGCCACGGTCACGCGCCCGGCATGGGCCGGCCCCGCACGCATCGCCAGGCCCGTCTTGCGGGCGCCCATCGTCACCGTCAAATCCGCGCGCACAGCTTCGCCGAGAACGGCCCCGGTGTCCGACTGGAGGCCCGTGGGCACGTCCAGCGCGGCGGTGGGGGGGGGCTGCTGGTTTATCCAGCTCACGAGACTGGCGACCGGCTCACGCAGCTCGCTGGTGAGGCCGGTCCCCAGCAGCGCGTCCACGTGCACGTCCGCCGGCGCTGGCGTGTCCAGGGCGTCGGGATCGTCGAAGGGGGCCAGGGAGAGGCGGTCGGCGTCCGTCTCGTCGCGCAACACTTCGAGAAGGCGCGCGTTGGCCGCCGTGTCATCGGAGCGGTCGCCGGAGGTCGTCATGACGCGCACGTGGCCGGCTCCCCGCGCGTGGAGGCGGCGCGCCACGACGAGGCCGTCGCCGCCGTTGTTGCCCTTGCCGCAGAAGATCGCCACGGTTTTCTCTGCCAGCGGCCCGAAGGCATCCGCGATGCGGTCGGCGGCGGCGCGCCCGGCCGACTCCATAAGCACGCGGCTTGGGAGGCCGAGGTCTTCGATGGCGAACGCGTCGGCCGCGCGCATCGCCTCGGCGGAGAGTAGTGGAGTCATGGGATTGAAAAGTGGAAGGTTAAAGTTAACGATTTACAAGCCGAAGCGTGTCCTCGGTGGCCGTCTCCCAGCGCGGGCGCGCCTCGGCGACGGAGCGGCTCCAGGTCAGCGGCTCGGCGGGGCGATAAGGAGCGAGCTGGCCGGGGTCCCAGGTGCCGTCGGTGTCGCGGTCCAGGAAGGCGCGAAAGCGGTACGCCGCCTCGGGCAGTTTTTTGAAGATAAACGTTCCGCTGCTGTCAGCGCGCGTGGTGCGTAGGGGGTCGCCGCCGGGGCGCTCGGCGGGAAATAGTTCCACCAGCACGGGGGCGGCGGTCGTGTTGGCGGGCAGGGAGTCGGGAGCGATCTGCACGGTTCCACTGACGGCCCCGAGTGCTGAGGAGGGAAGCCGGCGGACGAGGCGCGTGTAGGTCGTATCGGACGGGGGGCGCAGGCGCCGTCCGCGCACGCGCAGGCGAGCCACCTGTCCCGAGTCCAGCGGCGGCACGAAGCGCAGGCGATAAGTCGTGCCGTTCTCGGTGGCGAGGCGGTAGCGGAGCGCCGCGCCGGTGGTTGTGTCGCGGGCGGTGAGCAGCTGCCGCGTGGCGGCCGAGTCGGCGGCCAGCGGCTGGTTGAACTGCACGGCGGCCGACTGGCCGGGAGCCAGCCCCGGCGCGCCTTCCTGGCCGGAGGCCGTGTACGAAGGCCCTTTTTTCGTGAAGCCCCGAAAGCGCAGGCCCAGCGTGTCGGGCCGGTCCGAGGCCGTGAAGGGTGCTGCCGCGGGGCGCTCGGGAGCGTTGCCGCTCGTGTCGGTGAGGGCGGGCGCGCTGCTTCCTTCAGCGGGAAGCCGCGCGCGATGGCCGGTGCCGGGCCGCATCGGGGCGGTGCGCAGCGTGAGGCGCTGCTGCTGCCCGGGGCGGCGGTAGACGCGGCGCACGGCGACGGACTGGCCGGTGGTCGTGTCGATGAGGGTGAAGCGCCCCGGGGCGCGCGACCGGAGGCGAATCGGCTCGCTGAAGCGGAGCGCCAGGCGTTTCCGCGAGAGCGGCAGCGCCCGCGTGAGGCGCGGCGGGACCGCGTCTTTGCGCCCGGCCACCCAGGGGGGGGCCTCACTCCAGGGGGGCTCCTCACTGGGCTGCGCGGACGGAGCGCCCCGCCCGCCAGCGCGGATACTGTCGGGCGGGGCGCCAGCCAGAGAATCTGCGGCGGCGCGGGCTGGGAGCGACGGGTCCGGGGGCACGGCGAAGCCCTCCAGCGGGTCGGGGCGGCGGTTGCGGTTGCGGTCGCGCAGGGCGACAACGTAGTAGCGCGCTTCCTCGCGCAGGTAGGCGAACTGAAACCGTCCCTCGGGACCGGTCTGGGTGCGGTAGAGCGGCCTTCGCGGAAGACGCGCGCTGTCGGCTGTCCCGGCGCGGTAGGCGTACACGTCCAGCCCCTCGCGCCCCGCTCCCCGCGCGCTGCCGACGACGCGCCCCGCCAGCGTGCCCTGGTCGATCTCGTCGCCGGTCGAGAAGGCCAGCGTGATGGGCTGCTCCAGCGCCGTGCTTTCGCGCACGTCCTGCAACGCCTTGTCGATGGTCAGCAGGTAGGTCGTGCTGTCGCGGAACGGTCGGGGAAACGTAATCTCGACGCTGCGCTGACTCCAGTCGAACTCGAGCCGCCCCTCGGGGCGGGGCGTCACCGAGAGGGCCTCCCGCAGCGACGAGCGATCGACGTATTCGCTGAACTGAATATCGACGGTTCGGTCCGTCGGGACTTCCGTGGCCTCGGCCTCGGGACGCGAAGCGGCGATGCGCGGGGGCTGCTGGTCTTTCGGCCCGCCGCTTGGGGGCACCGGGTTGGCGCAGCCGCTCGCCACCAGCAGGACGGCCCCCAGCAGCAGCCTCACCGCTCGCTGCGGGCAGCTTTTTCGAGGACAGGAAGACGGGCGCGGGCGCATCGGTCGCACGGAAGCAGCAGGCGAAGCGGGGCGCGCAGAAGCGTGCGCGCGGGTAGCCCGAACGACCGGACCGCCGAGGCGTTCGGCGTGCCCGCTACGTTCTTCCCTCACCCGCGCGCGCTGCCGTTGCCCAAGCGTCTGTCCAACCGAAAAGAGAAGGCCATCCGCAAGCTCGGGCGGCGCAAGCACCGGCGCGCAGAAGGGCGTACGCTGGTGGAAGGGGTGCGTGCCGTGGAGGCCGCCCTGGAGGCGAAGGCCCCGCTGGCCGCGCTCGTCGCCAGTAAGGAGGCGCGGGCGGAGGACGCGCGCGTGGCCGCCTTGGTGCGAAGGGCCGAGGCGGCATCGGTGCCCTGCTACACCACGACGGCCGAGACGCTCGCCGCCCTTTCGGCCGTGGCGTCGCCCCAGGGCGTGCTGGCGGTCGCCGAGGCGAACGTGGTCGCGCCGGGCGCGCTGGCGGAGGCCGTGCTGGTCCTCGACGGCGTGCAGGACCCCGGCAACGTCGGCACGGCGCTTCGAACGGCGGCTTGGTTCGGCGCAGGGGGCGTGCTGGCCGGGCCGGGCACCGCCGGGCTCTACGGTCCCAAGACGATGCGCGCGGCGATGGGCGCGCACTGGCACCTCGCGCTCGCCCGCGCCGCGGACCTCGCGGAGGCGCTGGACGGCCTGCGGCGTGCGGGCTTCGCCCTCTACGGGGCCGATCTCACCGGCACCCCGGCCCGCGCGTGGCAGCCACGCCACCCGTCGGCGCTGGTGCTGGGGAGCGAAGCGCACGGCCTCTCCGCTCCCGCGCTGGATCTGGTGGAGGAGCGCGTGGCCCTCCCGGCGGCCTCCCCGGAGAACGGATCGGCGCAGAGGACCCCATCCGTCGAGTCGCTCAACGTGGCCGTCGCCGGTGGTATCCTCGTCTACGAGTGGCTCGGGTAAGGCATGTTGTTGAGGTGTTGGGGAGTTCCAGTGTGGGGGGGTGGCTTTGAGAAGAGCCGAAACCGCAACACGACGACGCTCGGGCACCGCCGCCCCCGTTCAACAAAGTCCGGCGCGCTTTGTAGCTTTGATATGCCCTCTCCCGTTTTGCCTCCCACCCCCCCGAGCGCATGGAAGTGCCTGCCCTGCAAGGTCTCGGCCAGCGCCGCCTGCACACGCTGGAGGAGACGCTCCCGACGAGCCAGGAGCGCGAGTCTCTCAAAATCGGCGTCCCGCGCGAGCGGCACGGCGAGGAGCGACGCGTGGCGCTGGCTCCGAGCGGCGCGCAGGCCCTGAGGGCCGACGGCCACGAAGTCTTCGTGGAGCAAGGCGCCGGGCGACAAGCCCATTTCGATGACATGGAGTACACCGATGTCGGCGCCGAAGTCGTCGGAGAGCCGGAAGACCTCTACGGCGAGGCCGACCTGATCGTGAAAGTCGGGCCTCCGGGCGACGACGAACTCGACCTCGTGCAGGAGCGCCAGCTTCTCATTTCCGCGCTCAACTTGGGCGGCACGTCGCCGGCGTTTCTGCGCCGCCTGATGAACTTGAAAGTGACCGGCATCGGCTTCGAGTTCATCCGCGACCCCGACGGGACCTTCCCCATCGTGCGCATGATGCACGAGATCATCGGCTCGATGGCCGTGCAGATCGCCGCACGCTACCTCGAGAGTGGCGCCAGCGTGGGCGGAGCGGAGGGCAAGGGCGTCATGCTCGGCGGCATCAGCGGGGTGCCGCCGGCCACGGTCGTGATCCTCGGCGCTGGCGTGGTGGGCGAGTGGGCCGCGCGCACCGCCCTGGGGTTCGGCGCACACGTGATCGTCCTCGACCGCGAGCTCGGACCGCTGCGCGACCTGGAACACAGCCTCGACCGCCACGCCACCACCGCTATGGCCTCTGAGCAGTACCTGCGCCAGGCCACCGCCAGCGCCGACGTGCTGATCGGCGCGATGATGTCCACCGGCGAGCGCTCCCCGCTGCTCGTGACCGAAGACATGGTCGCCGCGATGCCGGGCGGCTCGGTCGTGGTGGATGCGGTGATCGACCAGGGCGGTTGCATCGAGACGAGCCGCCCCACGACGCACTCCGATCCGGTCTTTCGCGCGCACGACGTGGTGCATTACTGCGTGCCGAACATGCCCTCCAACGCCGCACGCACGGCCACCTACGCGCTGACGAATGTGCTGGTGCCCTACTTGGTGCGCATCGGGGAGGCCGGTTCGGTCAATGAGGCGCTCTGGCGCGACGAGGGCCTGCGCACCGGCACCTACGTCTACCGGCGCCACCTCACCAAAAAGAGCCTCGCCACGATGTTCGGCATGGCCCACCGCGACATCGATCTGCTGATTGCGTCGGGCATCTGAGGCGGAGACCACATCGTCATCGCGCGTGCGGCGGAGACCGCATCACGGCGGTGGGCTTGCTCCAGTGCCCATTTGCCCCGACGACCGAAAGAGGCAAACAACTGGAGAGCCGCCGGCCCATTTCCAGTGTGCAATCACCGTAGTGCGTCTTCCAGCGCGGTGTTCGCGTCGGTTCGCTCATCGCGGTACTTCACGATGACTGGCGCATAGAGCGAGAGGCCGTGGGCCCGGGCGAAGTCGCCGGCGTTGCTGCTGGAGCCGTTGCCCGCGAGGGAGCGCGTGCCGGGCACGACCACCGCGCGGGCCGGCACCTCCAGCGGGTCCTCGTCCGTTCCGGTGTGCACCGTTGCGTTTGGCACGTCGTAGAGGCGCGTCGAGCCGGTCAGGCGCACGCCGGCGGCCAGGACGGCCCCTTCGCGCACCACGCAGCCTTCGTAGACGCCGCACCCGCCGCCGACGAACACGTCGTCCTCGACCACGACGGGCCGCGCGCCGACGGGTTCGAGCACGCCCCCCAGCTGCGCCGCTGCCGAGAGGTGCACGCGCCGCCCCACCTGCGCGCAGCTCCCTACCAGCGCGTGCGAGTCGATCATCGTCTCCGCGTCCACATAGGCACCGACGTTGACGTACATCGGCGGCATGCAGACGACGCCCTCGGCCAGAAAGGCGCCGGTGCGCACCGCCGAGCCGCCGGGCACCACGCGCACCCCGTCGCCGGGCTGGAGGGGCTTGAGCGGGTAGGTGTGCTTGTCGAAAAAGGGAAAGCGCTCGGTCGAGTAGTCGGCCATCTCCCCGAGGCGGAAGCCACGCAGGATGCCTTCCTTGACCCAGGCGTTGGCGCGCCAGTCGCCGTCTTCGCCGCGTTCGGCGGCGCGGGCGGAGCCGTCGTTGAGCGCGTCCAGAAGGTCATGGAAGGCGGCCTCGGCGTCGTCGCCGTCGGCGTCGGGCGGGAGAGCGTCGAGGCGCTGGCGGAGGGCGTCGGTAGCGGGCATGAACGTGCGGGCGTGCGAGGGCGCAGGAGTGCGAGGGGGGAAAGAAGAGGCAGCGACGGTAGTAGATGCAAGCGCGCTTTGGGGTTTCAACGGGCCTTCGGACAAGACGCGGGCCGTGAACATCGCTCGATATGGGCAGCCTCGTCGAATCTTGACGGCACGCGCGAGGTAACAGATGTGTCATCCAGCTTTCCTCGTTCTCGCCCTGCCCCTTCCCTCGATGAACGGCCGTCCCGCCGTGCGCCCGCTGCTGGCCTTCGCCCTTATTGCGCTTTGCCTGGGCCTTTCGTCCTGTCTCTGCTCGTGGCGGCCGGACGTGGGGCCGGTTGAGGAGGAGGAAAGCGTGGCGTCGATTGAAAACTCGACATCGAATATTGAAAATTGGTCGGCGGACCGGAACCAGTTTTCCGTTTACAACCGCTGATTTTCGCCCCGGAGCGCAGCGAAGGAAGTGCTTTTAGAGTGCCATTGCCATGCCCGGCATCCCACGCGAAAAAATCGACGAGGTCCAGGCCGCCGCCGACATCGTGGAGGTGGCCTCTGACTACGTAGGCCGCCTCAAAAAGAGCGGCTCGCGCTACATGGCGCTTTGCCCGTTTCACGACGAGGACACGCCCTCGTTCAGCCTCTCACCCGATAAAAACCTGTACTACTGCTTTGGGTGCCTGGAAGAGCATGAGCCGGTATGGACCGAACGCGGCCTCGTTCCTATCGGACAGGTGCAGGTTGGTGATGGCGTGCTCGGTCTGGACGGCAAGGTCGAAACCATCACACATAAGACGGTGAAAGAGGGGCCGCTGCTTGCGCTGGAGTTTGGCGCGGTTCGGCGCGACCCTTTGCTTCTGACGCCCGACCACACGTGCGTTGCGGTGAGAAGAAGAGACGCGCTCCGTGCCGTTCCGATGCTCGGTCGGAGCGGATGTAACATCCGGTTCCACGGCGACCGGCGAGCGTATCGCAAAACGCGTCCCTGTGCGATTCAAGAGATCGAAGCCCAAAACATTCGGGCGGGCGATTATTTTCTCTTTCCTGTTACGTCAAAGAAGGAACGGCACAATGCCCCGCTTCCCGCCCCCGGTCCCGTCGTACCCTCGCCGGAGCGAGAAGGGGGCGAGTCGGTGCCAGCAGGGGCGACGCCTGCCCGAACGAAGGGGCCTGCCCGAACGAAGGGGCCTGCGCCTACTACTTTTGAGGCGCTTCCCGTCAACGAAGCCACGGCGCGGCTTTACGGGCTGTGGCTCGCAGAAGGGTCCTGCTACCGCGGGGGCGTACGGTGGAGTTTTCACCGGGACGAAACGGAGCTTGCAGACTTCGTCGTAGAAACGCTCGCACAACATTTTGGGTTGGACGCGAGCCGTCGCCCGCACGCGAGCCGCCACCCGCGTCCCGGCCCGGGACGGTTGGAAGTGACGTGCTCCAATACGCCCCTTTCGTATCTGTTGCCGCACTGGTTCGGGAAGGGAGCGAAGAGAAAACAGCTTCCCTTTCAGGCGCTTCGCTGGACGCAGTCTATGCAACGCGCGCTGCTGCGCGGATACTTCGAGGGCGGCGGGAAGTACGTAGGTCCTCGCCAGTGGCAGGCCGTTTGCATCTCCAGGCACCTCGCCCAGGGGCTCTTTGCGCTGGCCATCCAGGCGCGGCGAAGCGTCTCGATGGGAAAAAATAAGCGAAGGACGGCGGCGGGCAACCGGGAGTGGGCGGTCAGCCTTCGGAAGAATGAGTCGGTAGAAGGTTTTTTTCATGCGCTCGACGGTCAAGCCTACTACTGGGTAAAGGCAAGCCGCCCCCGTTTGCTTGGGGAAGAGCGCACCGTCGTCGACCTGTCCGCCACTGGCTCGCACACGTTCACGACGAAGATCGGGGCGGTGCATAACTGTCAGGCCGGCGGGAGCATCTTTACGCTCGTGCAGGAGATGGAGGGCGTGCCGTTCCCGGAGGCCGTCGAGCAACTGGCCGACCGCTTCGGGGTGGACCTGCCGCAGTCCAGCCGCGGCGGCGGCCCCGAGCGGGCGAAGCGTGAGCCCCTGCACCACGCGCTCCGCTTCGCCGCGCGCTTCTTCTACCACCAGCTCACCACGACCGAGCCGGGCGAGCGGGCGCTGGCGTACCTGACCGACGAGCGCGGCCTGACCGAGGAGACGATCAAAGCCTTTGGCCTCGGGTATGCGCCGGGCCGGTGGGACGCCCTCACCACCGCCGCCGAGAGCGAGCAGATCGCCCCCGAGACGCTGGAAGAAGCGGGCCTCGCCATCGCGCGAAAGGGCGGCGACGGCTATTACGACCGCTACCGGGGGCGCGTGGTGTTCCCCCTCTTCTCGCGCGTAGGGCGCGTCCTGGGCTTTGCCGGGCGCGTCTTCGAAGGGGCCGAGGGGCCGGCCATCGGCAGCGACTTCGACCCGCCGAAGTACATCAACTCGCCGGAGACGCCCGTCTACCACAAAAAAGACGTCCTCTACGGCCTCCATCAGGCCAAAAACGCCCTGCGCAACGAAGAAGAGGCGCTGCTGGTGGAAGGATACACCGACGTGATCGCGCTCCACCAGGCCGGCGTCCAGCACGCTGTGGCGACCTGCGGCACCGCGCTGACCGCCGAGCAGGCCAAGATGCTGGGCCGCTACGCCGAGCGCGTGACGCTGCTCTACGACGCCGACGAGGCGGGCACCCGCGCCGCGCTGCGCGGCATGGACCGCGTGCTCGAAGCCGGCCTGGGGGCCTACGCCGCGCGCCTCCCCGAGGGCCGCGACCCCGACGACTTCGTGCGCGAGGAGGGAGCGGGCCGCTTCCGTCGTTTCCTGCGCAAGCATCGTCAGGGGATAGCCGCCTTTCGCCGCGCGCAGGCCGAGCGCGCCGGCGCTTTCGAGAGCCCCGAGGACCGCACCCGCACGATGCGCGCCGTGGCCGAGTCGCTGGCGCTCGTGCCCGACGAGATGGCGCGCGAAAACCAAGTCCGTGCCGCCAGCGACGCGCTCGACATGTACGAAGACCTCCTGCGCAAGGCCGTCGAAGAAGCGCGCTCCGAAGACCAGCGCAAAAAAAAGCGCCGCAAGCGCGCTCCCCGCCCCGAGGCGCCTGCCGACGGCAAAGAATCCCCCGGCGACGAGCCCCAGCAGCCGGAAGAGGAGACGCCTGCGCCGCTGCCGCAGGAGCGCAACCTGCTGCGCCTGCTCTTGGAGCACGGCCGTCCGATGGTCGAGCTTATCTTGGGAAACATGGCGCTGACGGAGTTCACCGAGGGGCCCGCGCGCGAGTTGGCCGGCCACTTCCTCCAGATGTACCGGGAGGGTGAGGTAGCCCCGCGCCGCGTCCTCGAAGGCGACTTCGGGCCCGCGCTCCAGCGCCTGGCCGCCGCTGTTCTCACCGACGAGCACGAGCCGTCGGAAAACTGGCGCGACCGCGACATCAACGTGCCGCGTCTCAACCAGGAGACGCGCAAAGCCGCCGCCAGCTCGATGCGCCTGCTCAAGCTGCGCCGCGTGGACGCTGAGCTCGAAAAGGTGAAGACCGCGCAGTTTCAAAGCGCGCCGACGGAGGAAGACGAGCGGGAAGCCCAGCAGCACGTGATGCGCCTTCAGCAGCTCCGCCAGCAGATCCAGCGCGGCGAGTTCTTCGACTGGGACGAAGGGGAAGAGACGGCATAGCGCTTGTGGCGGGCGTGGCGTTGCTCATTGCACGGACTGTTGCTGAGTAGAGGTGCTGAGTAGAGGACCCCATGATCATGCCACCACAAGCAGAGCTGGAAACAAGACGTGCTGCGCTCTGTGCCTGCGCCTCGACCGGCGACGGTCGGCAGGACCCCGAGATGCAGCTCGCGGCGCTTCGTCGTCGCTTTCGCGTGGCAGCGCGGCGGCGTGTAGGCCGGCGGCGCGTGGAGCCCCCTCCTCCTGCTCAGTTGAAGAAGCCGTTCTGGCTCAGGGTCGTCCACCCCTCGGCCCAGTTCTCGTCGCCGAAGGCGCCGATGTAGTCGACGTCTTCGAAGAACCCGTCCGCGTTCGGCACGTCGGCCCTATCGCGCGAGAACGCCGCGCCGTCGGAGGCCGGGAGCGGGTCCAAGCCACCGTCGGCCGTGCGGCTGATGCCGCCGAGCTGCGGATCGACGCCGAGGTGG
>PXTS01000012.1 GCA_003022485.1 Bacteroidetes bacterium QS_8_68_28 | reverse complement strand
GTCGCTACCGTTTGCAACCACAAAGGCGGCACGGGCAAGACCACCTCCGCGCTGGGGCTGGCCGCCGCGCTGGGGCTGAGCGGGCGGCGCGTCTTGCTGATAGACCTGGATCCGCAGGCGTTTCTCTCGCGCGCCCTCGGCGCGAAGGACCCCGACGCCCGGCACTCCTCGCTGGCGCTCTTCGACGAAGAGACGCGCCTCGGCGCCCTCCGCACCCGTTCGATGAGTGGTTTTGACCTGCTGCCCGCTCACGGGCGCCTCACGCGCCGGATGCGTCGCCTCAACAAGCCGACCGACGTGCTTTGGACGCGGGAAACCATCGAGCGCGGCCGCGAAGCGCTGGACGCCGGCGACGACCCCGCAGCGGCGGACGAAGGAGAAACGTACGACGTGCTCCTCTTCGACACCGCTGCTGCCGTCACCGTCTACAGCCTCAACGCCTTGGTCGCCAGCGACCAGGTCGTGATTCCCGTCACGCCGGAGTACCAGCCCGTCGTGGGGGCGGAGCAGACCTACCGGACGATCCAGACGGTCCAGAGCCGCCTCAATCCGGGCCTCGCCGAGCCGCATTTTCTGCTCACGCAGGTGGACGGACGCAAGCGGGCACACAAGCGCTACCAGCGCTATCTGCGCGAGCAATACGGAGAGCGCGTCCTCGAGAGCATCATCCGCACCAGCAGCGCCCTGGCGCGCACTCCCGAGGACGGGACCACCGTTTTCGACTACGCCCCGCAGGCGCGCGGCGCCCGCGACTACGCCAACGCCACCGATGAGTGGGTCGCCCGCGTGGAGGCGGCTCGCAGCAAACAGAAACCCGTGCCCGCCGGTGCTGCCGAAGCAGGCGACGCGGGCGGCAACCCGCAGGCCCCGCCGCGGGGCTCCGCCGCTTCTGGGGCGACGCTGGCCGGCTCCCTGGACTGACCCCGCCTGAGCCTGCCCATGCTCCGCCGCTTCGGCCCGCCGGTCCTCGGCCTGGTGCTCGCCGCCGCGCTCCTCGCGGGGCTGGGCACGCGCGTCGGGAGCCTCCCGCCGCTGGGGATGCTCCTCGACCCCGCCGACGGCCTGTACCGCACCGCGCGCCAAGCCGCTTACCCCGAGCGCGCCGAGCTGGCGATCGACGGGCTCGAAGCCCCCGTCACCGTCGTGCGCGACGCGCGCGGCGTGCCGCACATCTTCGCCGAAAACCACGCCGACGCTACCGCCGCGCTTGGCTACGTCGTCGCGCAGGACCGCCTCTTCCAGCTCGACTTCATCCCGCGCGTGGCCTCCGGGCGCCTGGCCGCCGCGTTCGGCCCCTCGTCGGTGCAGACGGACCGCTTCCTGCGCGCGACGGGCATGGACTGGGGGGCCAAGAACAACTTGCGCCGCATCCGCAAGGAAGGCGGGAAGGAATGGAAACTGCTGAACGCCTACACGCGCGGGGTCAACGCCTACTTGGGCCAACTGGAGATGCCCGAAGAGTTGCCGCTGGAGTTTCGCCTGCTGGGCTACCGGCCCACCCGCTGGTCGCCGCTCCAGAGCCTCCGCGTGCTTCAGTACATGACCTTCGACCTCACCTACCGCACCGACGCGGCCCGCTACGCCACGCTCCGCCGCCGGCTGGGGCCGCGCGCCTACCGCCGCCTCTACCCGCGCTGGGCCACAGGCCTCTTTTCGCCGATGGTCCCCCCGGAGGAAAGCCGAAAGGGGGCCGCGGGAAGAGAAGAAAGGGAGGCGAGTGCTTCGTCTAACAGCGCACGGAAACCCCGGCAGGCGAACGGTCCGCCGCCCACGGTCCGCGGTCTGCGGTCGGCGAAGTCCCTCTTCGCCCAGGCGCGCGCCTCACTGAACACTCGTGATGATAACCGCAACAAACTGCGCGGCACACCGACCCGCGGGTTTACCTCAGGCAAAGGATCGAACAACTGGGCCGTCGCCGGGCGCCGTTCGGCCACCGGGCGCCCCCTGCTGGCCAACGACATGCACTTGTCGCTCTCGCTGCCGGCGGTCTTTTACGAGGCGCACCTCGTCACGCCTCAGGCGAACGCTTACGGCGTGGCCATCCCCGGCACGCCCACGGTCGTGGCCGGCTACAACGACGACGTCGCCTGGGGCCTCACCAACACCAGCGCCGACCAGATCGACCACTACGCGCTCGGGCTTACCGACGGCGGGCAGGCGTATCGCTTCGAGGGAGAAGTGCGCCCACTGCGCACGACCATGGACACCATCGAAGTAAACGGCGGCGATCCGGTGCGTGATACGTTGTACTATTCCCATCACGGCCCGGTGCTGATGGAGCAGGGGGCAGGAGACGAATTCGGCGCGGTGGCCCTCCGCTGGGTCGCGCACGAGCCCAGCCGCACGTTGCAGGCGCTCTACAGGATGACGCGCGCGGAGGATGCGGGCGAGCTGCGCGACGCGTTGCGGTACTGGGACACGCCCATGCAGAACGTGATCTACGCCGACTCCAGCGAGATTGGGATCGTCGCGGCGGGGTTGCTACCGGTGCGAAAGGGCGGCGGCGGGGCCGGCCTCCTCGACGGGACCACCAGCAGGAACGACTGGACGGGCCGCGTGCCCTTCGACGAACTGCCGCAGGCGCGCGCGCCGCAACGCGGCTATCTCTTCTCGAACAACCAACAGCCCACCGGTTCGACCTACGGACATTATCTAAATCACGACTGGCGCACCGGCTACCGCTCGATGCGCATCGACTCGCTCCTGCGCGGAAAGAAGCGACACAGCCGGGCCGATCTCAAACGCTACCAGGCCGACGTGCGCGTGATGCAGCACGCCGTCCTCGCCCCCCTGCTTGACACGCTCGGCAACGGGGGCGCGCTTTCCCCCCGCGCCGACCGTCTGCGCCGTCGTCTTCTCGGCTGGGACGGAAAGGCAAGCCGGGGCAGCCGCCGCGTCGTTGGTTTCGACGCGTTTTACCGCGCGCTCCGATCCCTGACGTGGGACGAGGTCACCTTCTCTGGGGAGGTGCCCACTCCCGAAGACGCGGTGCTCCACCAGTTGCTCGCCGAACGCCCGCAGAGCCGCTGGCTCGACGTGCAGGCCACACCCGACCGGCGCGAGGATGCGACGGGGCTCCTCCGCGTTGCGCTCGAAACCGCCGCCGATACGCTCGCAAGTCGGTACGGCGACCGGCCGCGCCCGCGCTGGGGAGCGCGCCACAAGGTGCTTTTCCGACACCTCACGCAGAACGAGGCGCTGAGCGCGCTCTCGCGCGGCCCGGTGAGCTACCCCGGTTACGACGCGACCCTTTCCCCCGCACGCGGCGACACGGCCACGCACAGCGCCGCCTGGCGCATGGTGGTGGACTTTTCCACTGATCCGCCGACCGGGCAGGGCATCTATCCCGGCGGACAGAGCGGCACCCCGTTCAGCCCGCTCTACGACCTGCACCTGAAGTCGTACGTCAACTTCGCGTACTACGACCTCAAAAAGCCGCGCTGTCCCGGGGCGCTTGCAGACGGCGCCCTCGCGCGGCTGGAGCTGCGACCGAAATAGCAGGTCCCGAAGTAAGCGTCTCGAAAGCGAGCGCCGCGTCCGGGGCGCGGGGACTTGCGAAGCGGAAGCGTTGCTGCTTTTCTTGAGACGCGGACGGTGCTCGGAATACACGCGCCGCGTGGCCCTCGGGCTGCGCGGCGTTTTTCGTGAGCTGCTTTTCTTCGAACGCGCCTCCGACGCTCATGGCCTCAACTGACGACAACGATGCCCAGGCTGCTTCTTCCCAAGACCGCTTCTCCTCGCGTTGGGGACTGATCCTCAGCATCCTCGGCATTGCGGTGGGGACGGGCAACATCTGGCGCTTCCCGCGCATCGCGGCTACCAACAGCGGCGACAGCGGGGCCGGGGCCTTCCTCGTCGCGTGGCTCGTGTTTCTTTTTCTGTGGAGCATTCCGCTGATCGTGGCGGAGTACGCGCTGGGGCGCACCGGGCGCAAGGGCGTGGTGGGAACCTTCGCGCGGCTCGCGGGCGAGAAGCTCACCTGGGCGGGGGCGTTCGTCGGGGCGGTGGCGACGGCGATCATGTGCTACTACTCCGTCATTGCTGGGTGGGCCATCTTTTACTTCATCGAGACGCTGGTGCGCCCGCTCCCGCTTTCCCCGCAGGGCGCTAACGCCGTCTGGGATACCTTCCAGGCCGAGGGGTGGCCGGTGCTCTTCCACGCCGTGGCGATGGGCGTCGGTGGGAGCGTGGTCTGGCGCGGGGTCTCCAGCATCGAGCGCGCCAACAAGGTTCTCATCCCGACGCTCTTGGGGGTCGTGGTGCTGGCGCTCGGCTACACGATGACCCTCGAGGGGGCGTGGCAGGGCATCGCGTTTCTTTTCTCGCCCGACTGGGGCACGCTTGCGAAGCCGGGGCTCTGGGTCGAAGCCCTCACGCAGAACGCTTGGGACACCGGCGCCGGCTGGGGCTTGATCCTGACCTACGCCGCCTACATGCAGAGCCGCCACGGCGTCGTCAAAAACGCCGTCATCACCGGCGTGGGCAACAACACCGTCTCGCTCCTGGCCGGGATGCTGATCTTCGGGACCGTCTTTGCCACCCTCGGCGCGCAGGTGCCCGAGAGCGAAGTTCTTTCGATCATGCAGCAGAGCGGTCCGGCGGGGACGGGGCTGACGTTTATCTGGATGCCGCAGCTTTTCGCGCAGATGCCCATCGGGAAAGTGCTGGCGGTCTTTTTCTTTCTGGGGCTGGCGTTTGCGGCCTTTTCGTCGCTGATCTCGATGATCGAGCTCACCACGCGCGTGCTGGTGGATCTGGGGCTCTCCCGCGGGCGAGCCGTTGCGGCGGTGGGCGGGGGCGGGCTTCTGCTGGGGTTGCCGTCGGCGCTCTCGACGAGCGTGCTGGCGAACCAGGACTTCGTGTGGGGCGTGGCGCTCCTGGTCAGCGGGGCGCTCGTGGCGTTTGCGATTATCCGCTACGGACCGGGGCGAATGCGAAACACCCTCCTCGAGGGGGCGGCATCCGACTGGGACCCGACGCGCGGGTGGGTGGCGCTGATCGGCTTGCTCGTGCCGCTGCAGGCGGCGGGGCTCCTGGGCTGGTGGCTTGTCTACGTCTACCGGGAGGGCGCCGCGCCGTGGTTCGACCCCTTCGCGGCAGGGAGCTTGGCGAACTTCCTGTTGCAGTGGGGCCTGGTGCTGGCGGCGCTCGGGGCGGCCAACCAGTGGATGGCCCGGAGCACGCTCCCCGAGCGGTTCGCCCCGTCTGGCGTGCCGAAAGGAACGCCGGAGCAAGCGTCGGAACCGGCGGAGTGACATGATCTGGGAACGGCGTTTGCAGGGGGCAAGGGCATACCGCCCTTTTGTATCGTCGCCCCCTTCTGCAGTGCAGCCTTTTCCGTCGAATCCCAACCGCGAGGAGCAGTCGGCGAGCCCCGGAATCTTCGTTCGTGGGGCTGTCGTCGTGGCTCCGGTGGCGTTTGCCTTGGCGGTCGTCGTGCCGGGCGTGGTGTGGGCAGGCGCGCCGCGCCGGCGGTTCAGGGCTGCGATGCAAGGTGCGCGCGCGATGTTGGACGCGATACTGGAAGCGTGGCCGCTCCTTCTGGCGGCCGCGGGGGTGCTCGGAGCGGTGCTCCTGGCCGTGGCCGGCTACCGACGGCATCGCCGGCGGCAACGCGCGGAACGATTCGAGGTGCTCTTCGAGGCCGCTCCCGGTCCGCTTTTGCTTTTGGACGAGGACCGGCGCGTGCGCGAGGCCAACGCGTCGGCCTGTGAATTGATGGGCCGGCCCTTCGACCGCCTGCGCGGGCGGCGGTTGGACGACTTCCTGGAGGCGGATGGGACGGGCACGCCCCAGGCGGCCTTCGAGGAGGTCGAGACGACGCTGAGGCGAGGTGATGAGGGCACGCCCGCCCGCGACGACGCGCCCTCTGCGCAGACCGACGCGCGCCTGGGGCGTCCCGACGACGAGACTGCGCGCCAGGTGCGCCTGCGGCTGCGCGCGCTCACCTTCGAGGGGCGGCGCCACACGGCGGCTACGCTTCAAGACATGACCGCCGTGAAAAAGGAGTATGCGTTCTTCGAGGGCTTTCACCGGCGTACCGTCGAGGACCTGCCTATCGAACTGGCCGTCCTCAGCCCCGAGGGCACATACCTCTACGCCAACCCGCAGGCCTGCCCCGACGAAATCGCGCCGCAGTGGTTGGAAGAAAAGACCGACTTTGACCTGTGTCGCCGTCTGGGGCTGCACCCCGAGGTGGCTCTGCGCCGCCGCTCGCACCGCCGCCGCGCCCTCCAAGAACGCCGGCGCGTGCGCTTCGAGGAGGTGCTTTCCCGCCGTGATGCGCCCCCGCGCCACGTGGAACGTTTCTACACGCCTGTCTTCGGAGACGATTCGGAAATACACGCCGTCGTCACCTACGCGCTGGATCGCACGGACCAGTACCGCCGCGAGGACGCCCTCGAAGAAGCCGAGCGTGCTGCCGAGGAGTATGAAAAGATGAAAGCCACGCTCCTGCGCAACCTCAGCCACGAGTTCCGCACCCCGCTGACGGGCATCCTCAGCGCCGCCGAGGTGCTGGCCGACGAGGTGCAAACCGACCAGCAGGACTTCGTCGAGATCGTCGAAGACAACGGCCGGCGCCTCTTGCGCACGCTCGAGGCGATGCTCGACCTGACGGGCGCGCAGACCGGCAGCCTCGACCAGGAGCCGCGCGTGGTCAGCCTCGCCGAGGCTGTCGAAGAGGTCATCGGCGAACTGGCGCCGGAGGCGGAGGAGAAGGGCCTGTTTCTGCGCAAGCAGGCCCTGGCCGAGGAGGCGTTTGTGCGCGTGGACCCGGCTGGCCTGTACCGCATCCTGCGCACGCTCGTCGGCAATGCGGTCAAGTTTACCGAGGAGGGGGGCATCGTCGTGGAGATCGAGGAAGACGGCCCCAGCGCCTCCCTGCGCGTCATCGACACCGGCGTGGGGATCGACGAAACGTACCTGCCGCAGCTCTTCGACTCGTTCGGCCAGGAGGACGGCTCGGCCACGCGCGCCTTCGAGGGGGCGGGCGTGGGCCTGTCGGTCGCGCAACGCCTGCTCGCGCTGATGGGCGGGGAGGTGGAGGTGGATTCGGAAAAGGGCGAGGGCAGCGTTTTCACTGTAACCCTGCCGCTGGCCTTTCGGGATGCCGGCGGGGAGCGCCCGCGCGTGCTGCTGGTCGAAGAGAACGAGGAGCAGGAACGCATCCTGCGCCACCACCTCGACGGGGAAACGCGCCTGACGGTGGCGCGCACCCTCGACGGTGCGCTGGAGGCGGCCGGGGGAGAGCGCTTCGCGACGGTGCTCGTGAGTGCCGGGTTGCGCCCCGAGGAAGGTACCGTCGGAGCTTTCGTAGAACGCTTCCGCGAGGCAGAGCAGCGCCCGGGCGGTACCCCGCTCGTCGCTATTGACGAGGACGGCTTCCCCGGGGCCCCCGAGCAGTTCGAGGCCGGCGGCTACGACGGCTACGTGGCTCGCCCCATCCAGCGCGACGCGCTTTTCGATGCAATCGGCCATGCCCTGGCGGGGAACCCGCTGGTCGGCCCGGTCCGCGAGAGCGACCGAGCGCGCCCGGTCTCAGAGACGCACGTGAAGGAAGTGAGAAAGCGGAAGGCGCAGGCGTAGCGCGTCCGCTCTCGGGATGCTATGTGCCCCGGAAACACCGTCTGAGGAGCAAGGGTACACGCCGCAAACGCCGAAGTCGCCCACGTCCGCTTCTTGAAAGCGGGGCAGACTGGAGCGGGGCAAAACTGGCACGCTTTTGGGAGGACAGAGCGGGTGCGGGGCGACTCGAAAAGACCGTTGCACCGCCTCCTTCATCGCCCGATTCCCTTTCTCTTTGCGCTGATATCATGAAAACGTTGCGTCATTTCGCGCTCAGTCTGGGAGCTGTACTCGCGCTTCTGGTTGCCGCGCCCGGGGCCGCCGCGCAGTCCATGCCGTCCGCGGCCGAGCAGCAGCTTCCCAACGCCACCGGCTCGGCGGCCTCGATCTCGTCGTTGGCCGGTTCAAGTGCCACCGCCGTCATCTTCTGGAGCAACCAGTGTCCTTGGACGGCCAAGTACGAACGCCGCGTAACGAACCTCGCTCGGAAGTACGAGGGACAGGGCGTGCAGATCATCTTCGTCAACGCCAACAACGCCTCCAACTTCCCCAACGAGTCGCTGGCGGCCAGCCGCGAGCAGGCCGGCAATTTGCCCGTGCCATATCTCAAGGATGAGGGTGCCCAAGTGGCCGAGGCGTTCGGCGCGGCACGCACGCCGCATGTCTTCGTCTACGACGGGCAGGGCGAACTCGCCTACACCGGCGCCATTGACGACAGTCCCGGCGACCCCTCGGCGGTGGAGAAGCCTTATCTCGAAAACGCCCTGCAGGCGCTCGCCAATGGCAACGCGCCCCCGACGGCAAAGACGAAGGCGTTCGGCTGCACGCTCAAAGACTAAAGCGATTTAGCGGGTCGTCTCTTCAAACCCCACGCCCGGGGTAAGCCACGCGCAAAAGGGGGCCCGCCAGAATCGGCGCGCCCAGAAACAGCAGGTAGCCGTTGAGCACCCACTGCATCTGGGCTGCCGTCGCGCCGAGGCCGCGCAGGGCTGCTTTCTGACCGTCGAATCATGCTGGCTGTCGATCATGGCGGCGCGCTGGGGACCGCGAGGCGGCAGGTGAAAGGCGCTCTACGAGGCGGCCACGTCTCCCCGACGGCCCTCGACAGGGCGTTCGGGCCTGCTTCCCCGCGACGGGCCGGCGTCATGACCGAAGAGCGCATAATCCGCCGAGAAGCGACCCGGTCCGGCTCCCAGAAAGAGCAGCGCGGCGGCGAGGTAGGTCAGTGGCAGTTCGAACGTGGAGTCGCCGCCGACGAAGGCGTCGCCGTTGGGGAAGTGCACTATCAGTAGCGCGCCGATCATGGTGCAGAGAATCCCGAGCGCGGCCAGCGGCGTCAAAAGCCCCAGGATGAGCAGGATTCCGCCGCCGAACTCTGCCACCGCGGCCAGGAGCTGCAGGAAACCGGGCACGGGCGCTTCGGCGGGCATCCAGCTGAGCGGGCTCTGGATCTTGCCCCAGCCGTGCAGGATGAACGCCGCACCCATCACGAGGCGAAGCACCAGCAGGCCGACCGAGGCCCCCGTTCCGGCAGAGCGGCGGTAGAGAAAACGTAGCATGGCACGTACAAGGCGGTTGGGTGAAAGAAGGGTGAACAACCACTCCAACATGCGAAACGGGCACAGGGTTCGTCGTCGAAATGGATTTACTGAGGCATGAAGAAGTACGTAGACCTTGCAAGGAGCGCGGGCGTGGGAGAGCACCACGCGCGCGCGCCGGATCCAACCGATGCGCAGGGCGCAGCGCGCTCGTGCCCCACGGCTGCCAGTGCTTGGGCGCGCTTCTGAAAAGACCTTCTCGGCGGGTGGGGCGAAGGGGCAAGAAGCGGTGTATAAAAATAGCGCAACTTCTTCCGCGAAAAAAAGTTTTCCAGTGTTCCGCGGTAATCTTTCCTGGCTTTGTTTCCTCCTTTGCCTGCCCAAACCGACGTTTCCGATTCTGCCGAGAAAGAGAAAGAGCGTGCTCCCAGCGATCTGCGCACGCGCCTGAAGCAGACCCAGCCTTTCGAGAGCCTCGCCCAGGAGGCCATGCTGAGCCTCATGGTGGCCGGGGCGGCCATGCAACAGGAGGTGGAAGCCGTCTGCGCGCGCTTCGGGCTGGCCGCCTCGCACTACAACGTCCTGCGCATCCTCGCAGGCGGGCCGCCAGACGGCTACGCGCGCTGCGACATCATCGAACGCATGATCGACCGGGGACCGGACGTGACGCGCTTGATGGACCGGCTGGAAGAGAAGGGGCTGGTGCGCCGGCAGCGTTCGCAGGAAGACGGCCGCGTGACGCTCCACCGCATCACCGAGGAGGGGCGCGCGCTCCTGGAGGAAATGCACGCCGACATCCGCGCGGTGCAGGACCGCTTCGCCGAGCAACTCGCCGAGGAGGACCAGCGCGACCTGGCGCGCCTCTGCGCGAAAGTGTACGACGTGGAATCGTAACATTTATCCATTTGTGTGTTGAAACACACTTTTGCGCCGGGCATTGAGAAAAATCGAAGCCGGGCTTTA
>PXTS01000011.1 GCA_003022485.1 Bacteroidetes bacterium QS_8_68_28 | reverse complement strand
GCGCGCCGCTCTTGGAGTTCGTACATCTGGATGTGCAGGTCGAGAACTCCAGCTCCACGCCTTCGGCCGCCGGCCCGATCATCGACAAAAACCAGGCGACCACGCAGGTCGTCTTGCTCGACGGAGAGCAGACGGTGATCGGCGGACTCGAATCCTCAGAGGAGACGGTCAACCGCAGCGGGATTCCGCTTTTGAAGGACCTGCCGCCGTGGTTCTTCGGGTTGCGCTACGTCTTCGGCTCGACGGAGCGCAATGTGGTGCAGCGCGAGCTTCTAATCGTGCTCCAGGCCGACGTGGTCGAGCCGCTACGGGCGCGCGCGGAGGAAGGCTTCGATGAGGCGCTCATCGAGCAGCAGCGCCGGGCCGCCAAACGCCGTTTGGAGCGTGTGGGGGAGGACGTGTACCAAGACTCCGAGCTCATACGTCCCGAGGAGGACGTGGATGTGGAGCGCGACGAATGAGGCGCCGGGGGCGGGCCGTGCTCGCGGAGCGTGGCGCCGGCGTATCAAAACACCGTTTGCGTGGCGGTCCTCGTCGGTATTTTTGTGCGGGCGGCGACCTCGGCGGCCCACTGGCGCTTCACGCTGCGCGACGCTCAGAGGAGGAGGCGGAAGCTTCGCCGGGCGCTGCTGGGCCGCGCGCCGGGGCCGGCGGTCCGGCAAACCAGGCCGGTGCGCGGTAGAGCGGCGTGTGGCGGTAGGAGTCCGGCGTGCGCCCGTGTAGCAGCTTGTGCACGCTGCGGGCGAGGGTCCAGCCAGCCAGCGCATCGGTGAGGCGGGTGAAGGCGTCCTGGGCGCGATAGCAGCAGAGCGCGCGTGTGCCTTCGGCCCCGACCAGCACGAGCGCGCAGGCCAGCCCGGCACGAAGCAGCCACGAACTGCCGCCGACGCCCCCGGTGGCCGCCGCGCCAGTGAAGACGCCCCCGGCGAGCAGCAGTCCCAGCGGGAGCCCAGCGCAGAGGCGCGACGGGCACAGGCCTTCCAGCGCACGGCGGTACTCAGCGTGCACGCGCTGGCGCTTTTCAGGTGTCACCAGCAAGTTGGGCAACGGGCGGGCCATGAGGCGGCGCAGCGCGCGCACGGTGTAGCTATGCGTCCACAGGTGGCCGCGCCGCCGCAGGCAGCGCCGCAGTTGGCGCCCGCTGAAAGAATGCCCGATGAAGCAGCTTTCCAGGCGCAACCGTCGCACGGTCTGCCGCGCGCGGTGCAAGCGGTAGCCTTTGCAGGCCAGGTATAGCAGCGCGAGCCCGCCGAGCGCGGCGCGCTGCCAGGCGGGCACCGGCAGCAAGTACACCAACGGAAGTAGTCCGACCGCGGCTCCTGTGCCGACGGCGGCCGCCAGCCAGAGCCGCCGGTGCGCGGTGCGCAGCGAATCGGTCGCGGAGTGGGCAGAGAGAGAGGGCATGAGGCGTGCGCATGGCGAAAAATGGGGACAATCACCATACGAAATCGCGCGCTCGAAGTCAAGCAATTGTGAGCCGAATCGTCGCAGCAGAGCGCCGAGCAGAGCAGCAGAGCGCCGAGCAGAGGGGCCGGGCCGGCTCTCTGCGCTGCTTCCGGAAGCGGCACCCGGCTCCAGAAGCGCGACGCTCCAGAAGCGCGACCGCGTCCCAGCAGCGCTCGGACGGAGACGGAACCGCAGGCGCGCCCCTCGCTACATAGCTCGCCCGTCAGGGCCCTCCCCACGCCCCGGCTGCCACGCTTGCCGGCTGCCGCGCTTGCTCTTGCTCCTCGCTGCCTGCCGGATGAACGCGCTCCTCCCGGCCTCGATGTGGACGTGCCGGCGGGGAAGAACCGTGCTCACGAGAGCAGTGCTCGGGGTGGTGGTGCTCGTCGCCGGGGGGTGCCTGCCGACCGCCTCGCCGGACCGCACCGCCCGCCCGACGCTCCTGAATCCGCGCTGGAACGACGACGCCTTCGCAGAGCATCTGGACGTGCTCCGAGAGACCCTCCAGGGTGAGCAGACGCTTGCTCCCGCATCGAGGTATGTGAGCGCGGCGCTGCGCGAGGCGTGGCTCCAGCCGGCGGTGGAGGAGCGCTACCGCCTCCGGCCGCTCTTCGGCCGCCCTTCCGGCTATGCTGGGTACGTCGCTGGCAAGCATCCGCTGGGAGCTCGGGAAGACACGAGCGGCGTGCCGGTGGCCGAGCAGGCTGTGCTCGTCTGCGCCGACTTGGCCGAGGGCGAGACACCCGTGGAGGCGGCGGCGCTTCTGGAAGTGGCCCGGCTCTACGGACGCGCCTCGCAGTACACGGTGATGCCGGAGCGTTCGGTGGTTTTCGCGCTCTGGCCGCGCCTCGCCGCCGAAGACGACCCCCTGACGGGCCTGCGCGCCTACCTGGAGCAGCCCACCTGGCGGCTCGACCGGGTGCGTGCCGTGCTCTACGTGGGGCTCTCCGCCCGCCGCCGCGCCGAAGTGCAGGCGCTCCTCGACGAGTACGACCTTCCGCTCTACCGCGTGGGCGCGCCGTCGGAGGAGGAGAAGCGCGCTTCGATGGGCGCGCCTGCTGGATCGCCCGAGACGGCCGCTTCCCCAGTGTCGCGCGCCCGCAAACTGGCCGAGCGCACCCACCAGCGCCTCCTCGCCGCCACGCTCACCGACGGCAAGATGATGCCTTCCCTCGGGGACTCGATCCGCGTGCCGCGCCCCCGCCCCCCCGACGCACAGCAGCCGTAGCGTCGCGCCTCACGAGACGGCCTCGCGGGCAAGCGGGGCCGCGTATACGTCGTCGAAGCCTCGTTCCGCAAGGTAGCGGTAGGTGGGGCGAAACTCCTTCCGCAATGCCGCCGCGACGGGGGCCGGAAGGGCGCCGCGCTCGTCCGTCCCCAGCAGGTGAAGGAACAGGCGCTTGGCCGTCCGCGCCGCCGAGCTGCGCAGAAGCGCGCGGTAGAGGACGGGAAATCGCCGCTTGAGCGGGTGCACGCCCCAGCGGTATACCGCCCGGAAGGCGCGGCTCCCCGTCGCGTTGCTGGCGTGGTTGCCGAGGGAAGGCGGCGGAATGCGGCGCACGTCCAGGAACGCCTGGAGCTCCTCCCAGAGCGCAGGCACGTCCGCGTGGGCAACCTCCAGGCTCACCAGCTTGAACTGGTCGGGACCGAACGCCTCGGCGAAAGGCGGGAGGAGCTTCTCATAGTGGCTGTTGGCGCGCAGCTCCGCCGCCGCCTCGCCCAGCAGGGCCTCCGGCCCCGCCTCCTCGCGTACGTAGCCGAGCTGTTTGTGGTAGCGAAACTGCGAGCGCAGCCGCGCGACCGGGTCGCGCACGATGGCCAGCACCTTGGCCCCCGGCGCGTAATCGCGGATCTGGCGCGCCACCGCCGCGCCCCCGTGGCAGTAAAAGGGCGTCGCCTCGCCGAAGTAGCGGTACGGGCGGCCCGCTTTCTCGAACGGAAAGTGCGCGTGGTAGGCCGCCCGCCTGTCGGGATGATCTTCGCCGAAATAATGCAGCTCCTTCTCGGCGCTCATGAACACCTGCGGGTGCGCGTCGAGCAGCTCGTAGAGCCAGCTCGTCCCGGCCTTGTTCACGCCGACGACGAACAGGTTCACCCGGTCGGGAGCAGCGTCGTCCATGCGTTCATTTCGACGAAAGAAAAGCGGCCAAGCGAAACCGCCGCGCCGTGCGCGCCTTTCCCGAAAGCCGGAGCCGGCGCAAAAGTTCACCCGTCCGCGCCGAATAGCCCATCCCGAATCTGCGATCCCAAATCTAAAATCGAATCAGTGCTTCCCGTCTGGCTCACTGACACGGTTACGCCCGATATGGGCCGCGCGATGCACTACACGCTGCTGTGGGGCTTGCAGGGCGTGGAGTTGCGCACCGTCGGCTCGGCGGCCGAGCGTGTGCCGCACGTCAACCAGCGGCAGGTGGCCGAGCGCCTCGAGGCCAACGACATGCTGCCGGCGGCGATCAGCCCGGGGCTCTTCGAGGCGCCGCTCTCCGCCCGCGCGCGCTGGATGAACGACCTGGCGACCTTCGGTGAGACGGTGCGCTTCGCCGAGCGCATCGGTTGCCCGCGCGTGGTGGTGAGTGCGTTCGGCGGGGAAGCGGGAAAGGGGAAGAGGGCAGAGGGCGTTTCAGAAGAAGTCGTAGACGCCTTGCGCCGCGCTGGCGAGCAGGCTGCGCCCGCCGGGCTGACGCTGGCGGTGCGCAATGAGACGAAGGGGCGCCACGCCACGGGCTGGTCGCTGGCGCGCCTGCTCGATGCGGTGGCCGAGGCGACGGGCCGCCCCGGTGCGGTGCAGGCCGCCTGGGATCCCGCCGCTGCCCTCCGTGCGGGTGAGGATCCCGCCGAGGGGCTTCGCGCGCTGGGGGAACGTGTGACGCTGGTGCGCTGCTCCGATGGCGTCACCGATCGCCAGGCGGGCACGTGGCAGGACGCTTCCTTCGGGGAAGGAGAGGTCGGTTGGGAAGAGCAGCTCCGGCTGCTGCGCGGGTCGGGATTCCAGGGGCCGCTCAGCCTGGAAGTGAACGTCGAGCCGCGCCCGAAGGAGGGCCTGCGCGCCGCCACGCGCCTGATCCGCATGACCCGCGCCGCGCAGCGTGCCGAACCCGCGGAAGCCGAACGCACCGAATAGCGCAGCACCGCGCGTGGCGAGAGAATCCCCATCCCTCGCACTCCCGTACTCGAATGCCCGACGCTTCTGAGCGCGGCGACACGATCTTTGCCCGCACGCTCTCCGACGAGGACGAGCGCGCGCGCCGGGTCGAGGGTGTCCCCGAGCCGTTCCTCGGGACCCGCCTGCACTTCGCTTGGGCGGTCGTGTGGCTCTCGCTGGTGACGATTCCGTTCAGTATCGTGCAGATGGTCACGCATCGGTTCTGGCCGACGGCGGAAAACTTCAAGCGCTGGTCGAGCCGCTGGGCGCGCGTCATTTTGGGCGGAATGGGCATCGGGCTCGACGTGGACGACCGCGCAGGGCTCGCTCCCGAGGAGGCGTGCGTTTTCGTCGTCAACCACCAGAACCTGCTGGACATTTTCACCACGGCGGCGGCGATTCCGTATCCGTTCGCCTACCTGGCGAAAGAAGAGCTCACGCGCGTACCCTTCCTCAGCCTGGCGTTACGGCACTCGCCGTCGCTTTTCATCGACCGCTCCAGCCGGCGCGCCTCGGTGCGCTGCCTCGCCGAGGCGGTCGGGCGCCTCCGCGAGGGGCAGTCGGTGCTCGTCTTCGCGGAGGGGTCGCGCTCCTACTCGCCAGTCGTGTACCCGTTCAAGCGGGGCGCCTTTCGCGTGGCCGTCAAGGCGGGCGTGCCAGTCGTGCCCGTCACCATCCGCGACAGTTACCGCGTGATGGACGAACGCCGCTACGCCTCGCGCCCCGGCACGCTCTCGCTGGTCATCGGCGAGCCGATCTCCCCGAAGGAAGACGGCGATGCGCCCGCCGTGATGGCCGCCGCGCGCGAGCAGATGGAAGGCGCGCTGGCCGCGGAGCGCCGCCGGTGCGGCGTCGAGGAGGCCGGCGAGGAGCTCGCCCGCAGAGGAACCGGGCAAAGCGACGAGCCGTAGGCCGCCGCACGCTCGAGTTCTTGGCAACACGTTTAGCAACACGCCGCTCGCCCGCCCATGCCGCCCGCTGACCGTTCCAGTGCCGCCAACGCGGCGGCGACCCTGCCCGAAAAGATCTCGCCCGAGCACGTGCGGCACCTGGCCGACTTGGCGCGCCTCGACTTCTCCGAGCAAGAGATCGAAGCGCTGACCGAAGACCTGGGCGAGCTCCTGAGTTACGCGCAGCAACTTGACGAGGTGGACACCGAAGGCGTCGAGCCGATACCGCCCGGCGCGCCCGCTGTCCCCGAACGCCTGCGCCCCGACGACGCTGAGAAGCCGCTCTCGCAGTCCGAGGCCCTCGAAAACGCGCCTGACGCGGACGAAGACGGGTTTTTCCAGACGCCCGGCGCGCTGGAAAGTTAGCGCCTTTTCGCGAGCGCGTTGCCGTGTAGGGACACGAGGTCTCGTGTCCCCACGTTTCAGAATGGCGTCTCCATTCATCAGTCCAGCACTCCCGCCACCACGCGCCTGCATGCCCTCGAAGAAGCGCCGCCGCAACCCGCGCCATGCGAACAACGGCGGCGCCTCCAGCCTCACGGCGTGGTGGACGGCCCGCCCCGCGTGGCAGCAACACGCGCTTTGCCTGGGGGGGCTTTTTCTGGCGTCGCTGCTGTACTTCGCGCCGGTGCATTTCTCTGAAGGCACTCTGGGCGGGGGCGACCTCGTGAGCTGGCGTGCGCAGGCAGAGGCAATGATCGAGTACCGCCAGGCGACCGGCGAGGAGCCGCTCTGGAACCCGAACGTTTTCGGCGGGATGCCGGGCTACCTGATGAACTACGGCGAGCAGGTGCCCCAGATCGACGGGCTTCCGCGGCTTCTGCGCGGCGTCCTGTGGCCCACGTCGCACTTCCTCTTTCTGCTCTTCGGGGCCTACGGGTTCGTCTTCTACCTGACGAAAAACAAAGGCGCAGGTCTCCTCAGCGCCGTGGCCTATGGAACGACGACGTATCTCGTGATCGCGCTGGGGGCCGGCCACGCGACCAAGTTCGTGGCTTTCTGCTTCGCCCCGTGGATGGCGTGGGCCTTCGCGTGGACAATCCGGCGGCCCCGGTGGCTTTCGGCGCTGGCCTTCGCCATCGCGCTGGCGATCAACCTGCGCGCCAGCCACGTGCAGATCACCTACTACCTCACGTTTCTGCTGGGCGTGTGGTGGGTCGTTGAGCTCATCGGCGCGGCGCGGCACGAGCGGCTCCGCCCCTTCGGCTGGGCCACCGCCGCGCTGGCGCTGGGGTCGCTCCTGGGCCTGCTGATGGTCGCGCAGCCGTACCTGACCTACGCCGAATACAAAGGCTACACCGTGCGCGGCAGCGAGGTGGAAAACGGCGTAGGCGCCGGGGAGGAGGGCATGGGCCTCGAAAACGCGATGCGCTGGAGTCAGGGCGTCGGCGAGCTGGCGACGCTCGCGGTGGCGGGGGCGCGCGGCGGCTCCAGCCGGAGCGGCACGTACTGGGGGCCGAAACCCTTTACCGAGGGGCCGCACTACGTGGGCGGCATCGTGCTCTTCCTGGCGCTCCTGGCGGTGTGGAAAGTGCGGCGCAACGTCGTCTACGCCTTCGCCATCGGCGCGTTTTTAATGACGCTCTTCGCGCTGGGGCACCACTTCGCGCTTCTCAACGAGGCGATGTACGCCTACTTCCCGCTCTTCGACGCCTTCCGCGCGCCGGAGACGTGGATGAGCATGGTCGCCTTCGCGCTGGCGATCCTGGCCGGCCTCGGGGCGGACTACGCCTGCGAGCGCGTGGCAAATAGGCAACGCGAGAAAGAGCACACGCGCGCCGTCTACGCCAGCGCGGGGGCCGTGGCGGCTCTGGCGGCGCTGCTGCTGGTGGGCGGCGGGGCGCTCTACGACTTCGAGAAAGCGGGCGAACGGGAGCAACGCCGCCGACGCCTCCAAGCTCAAGCAGCGCGGCAATCAGACCTCTCGATGCAGAGCCCACGCGTGCAGCAAGCCATCGACCGGCGCGTCAGCCAGTACATGGAGCAGGTCAAGCCGAAGCGCCAGGACAAGCTCAGCAGCGATGCGTGGCGCACGCTCATCGTGGTGCTTTTGGCCGGGGCGGCGCTCTGGGGGTATCGCAGCCGTCGCCTGGACTGGCCGCTGGCGGCGGGGGCGCTGGTCGTGCTGGTCGGCGCGGACCTGGGCGGCGTGGCGCGGCGGCACCTCAGCGAAGACGACCTTAGCGAGAGCGGCGACCTGGAGACGCAGATCCAGACGTACGGAGCGGATCAGTTCATCCAGAAAAAAGAGCGTCAGGCGGGCGGCAAAGGACATTTTCGCGTCCTCTCGCTGGCTGGAGGCAGCCCGATGACGGGCACTGCCGGCGCGCGCGCCTCCTACTTTCACGAATCCATCGGCGGGTACCACGGGGCCAAGCTGCGGCGCTACCAGAACTTCATCGACCACATCTATCGCGGCGGCGAACAGCCCGGGCGCTTGCCCAACGAAAACGCCCTCGACCTGATGAACACGCGCTACATCATCGCCCCGGCGGCGCTGGCGGGGCGCATGCCGGGCACGCGCGTCGTCTACCGCGACAGCACCCGCCGGCAGCAACGCGGGCGGCAGCAACGCGGGCAGCGCGGGCGCGCGCCGGTCGTTTTGGAAAACACCGATGCCGTGCCGCGCGCGTTCTTCGTAGGGCAGACGGAGGTCCTCCAGAGCGCCGAGGCGACGTGGCAGCGCCTGCGCAGCCCCCGCTTCAACCCGCGCCGCACGGCGCTCTTGCCCGAGCCGATTGAGAACTTCCAGACCACGCCGCTCGATTCGGTGAGCACCGCCTCCGTCGAGCTAAAAGAGTATACGCCGCGCCGGGTCGCGTGGCAGGTGCAGACCGATGCCCCGCGCCTGCTGGTGGCCAGCGAGGTGTACTACCCCGCCGGCTGGAACGCCTACCTCGATGGCGAGCAGGTGCCCATCCACCGTGCGAACTACCTGCTGCGCGCGGTGGCGATTCCCGAGGGCCAGCACCGCCTCGTGATGCGCTTCGAGCCGCAGAGCCACCGCGTGGGGCTCTGGCTCTCGGGCGTCTCGACGGTCGGGGTCTATGGGGCCGCGTTCTTGCTGGTGGGCCGCATCGCCTACCGCCGCCGCGAGCGATGGACGAGCGCGGGCGAAGAGCAACGCGACGAAACATGAGCGCACCATGCTGCCGACGTTTCTGGGCATCGGGCCGCCGAAGGCCGCCTCTACGTGGCTGTACCAACTTCTGGCCTCGCACCCTGACGTGGCCATGTCGAGGGAGAAAGAGCTTTGCTTCTTTTCGCGGCATTATAGCCGAGGGCTGGGCTGGTATGAAGCCTTTTTCCCCGAAGACGAGGAGGAGCGAATGTACCGCGCCGTCGGGGAGGTAACGCCGGAGTACCTGTACGCCGGCGAGGAAGCCGTCCGGCGTATGGGAGCGATGCCGTCCATCCAGAAGCTCATCCTCATCGCTCGCCATCCCATCGAGCGAGCGGTTTCGGCTCATGCCCATCGTGTACGTAGCGACAACTTCGCGGGAGGCTTTGAGGACTTTATCGAAGAATTCCCGCACGAGGTGGCCTGCGGCGACTACGGGCGCCACGTGGCGACGTATCTGCGCCACTTCAAGCGCGATCAGCTTCTGGTGCTCGTTTTCGAACGGCTCTTCAAGGACGTGGAAGCGACGAAACGCACGCTCGCGCGTTTTCTGGGCCTCGACGCACAGCGCTTCCCGCCCGAGGCCGGCTACGCGGTCGTGAATCCCGGCTACGTGCCACGCTTCCAAAATGTGTTCGCCCTGGCGCGGAGCCTGCTCCACTGGTTGAAAGGAGGGCGTGTGCTCCCGTGGCTTCGTCGCCTGGGGCTGGTGAAGGGGGCGGGCTGCCTGTTGGGGCGCCAGTCTAAAGAAAAAGCCCTTCCGTCGATGCGCCCGGCTACGCGCCGCCGCCTGGCGCGCCGCTACGCCGGCGAGGTGAAACGCCTCGAAGCTCTCACCGGGCTGGACCTTGCCGAATGGAAAAAGACGCTTCCTTGAACCCACGCCGTCCCGTGTCCGCCCAGAACTCGAAGCGCGTCCTCGTTGTGGCCTACTATGCCCCGCCGGCGGGCGGCCCGGCCGTGCAGCGGGTCCTCCAGTTCCTTCAGCACCTCACCGATCACGGTTGGCAGCCTGCGCTCCTGACGGTACGGGAGGGCGCCTACCCGAACCGCGACGCCTCGCTGCTGGAGAAGATGCCGCCGTCGGTAGAGGGGCGGCGCACCGCTTCGCTCGACCCGCTCGCGCTCTACCAGCGCCTTCGCCGGGCGCTGGGTATGGGCGAAGGCGGCTTGCCGGCAGGCTCGTTGGGCGAAGGCGCGTCGTCTTTTTTTGGGGATTTTTTTGAAAAGGCCGCGCGCTGGGTGCGCGCCAACCTCTTCGTGCCGGATGCGCGCGTGGGCTGGTGGCCCTTCGCCGTGCATGCCGGGCGGCAGTGGCTGCGCGAGGCTGAGGCAGCGGGCCGGCCCTTCGACGCAATCCTCTCGACGGGCGCGCCGCATTCGGTGCACCTCGCCGGCCGCAGCCTCCACCGCGCGAGCGGCACGCCGTGGGTGGCCGACCTGCACGACCCGTGGACGGACATCAGCTACTACGACGAGTTTCCCCACACCGCCCCGGCGCGCCGCCTCGACGCGCACTTCGAGCGCTCGGTGCTGGAGGAGGCGACCGCCGTGACAACTGTCAGCCCGTCGTGGAAAGGGCTCTTCGAGCGCAAGGCGCCGGGGATGCGCGGCGCGGTCGTCGAAAACGGCTTTGCCGAGGACGACTTCGCCACGCTGGGCGCGCCTGATCCCTCAGGCCAAGAGCATTTCACGATTGCGCACGTCGGCAAGCTCTACGCCAGCCGCAACCCCGAGGCGTTCTGGGACGCGCTCGCCCGCCTCCGCCGTGAGAGGGCCGTGCCGAAGCTGCGTGTGGAGCTGACCGGCACGGTGGATGCGGCCGCCCGCCGCGCCCTCGCCGCGCGCGGCCTCGACGAGATCGTGGAGATGCGCCCCTTCGTAGAGCACACCGAGGCGCTGCGCCGCATGGCGCGGAGCGCGCTGCTGTTTCTGGCCATCGAGCCGTTCGCGCAGGAGGCGGGCATGATTACGAGCAAGCTCTATGAGTACCTCGCCAGCGGGCGCCCGGTGCTGGGCTGGGGGCCGCCGGCGGGCGACGCGGCGGCGCTCCTGGAACGAACCGGTGGAGGACGGATGCTGGCGCGTAGGGACACAGATGGCTTCGCGCGTTTCCTTCGGATGCACTACGACGCCTGGGCCGCCGGGGCGGCCCTCGACGGAGCCGACAGCGAGGCGATCCGCCCGCTCACGCGCCGCGCGCAGGCCGGGCGTATGGCCGCGCTGTTGGACGGGGTGGTCGCCGGGACAAGCGCGCGCGGGAAGACGCGTTTGGTACCTTGAGGCGAGCGCATTGCAAAAGCTTTCGCGCTTCTACGGCATCGGAGTCACGATGTACTGGAACGACCACTGCCGGTGCACTTCTGTGCTAAGTACAGCGGCGAGGAAGCACTCGTCGGCGTCCAGCCCACTGGGCGTGCGCTTCGACGATGGCACGCGCCACCGCGTGGAGTTGGAGCTCCCCCTGGAGGCGCTCAAAGAAGCTTCAGGTGAAGAGCTTTCGCAGCGTTCGCCCTCTGCAGCCTGAGAGCGCGGTTCAGGAGGGGAACAGCGCTTGGACCGCCGTTCCGGCAAAAACTTCGCTCGGCGGCGGTGCGTAGAGAAAACACGGCCCATACTTTTCGCGGGGCCGTTCGCAGTTCTGTTTGTTCGCCTTGCCTCGCGCCTTCCGTGGAACCGCGCACCTCGTCCTCCTGGCGCCGCTCGTCTGAGAACGAGACTTCCGAAAACGGGGCCTCGCCGTCCTCGCCGGGCCGCCCGCCCTCGTCGGATACGGTCTTTCGCCCCTCGAAGCCGCCCGGGCAGGCGAAGGACCGCTACTGGCTGCACGCGCTTCTTTTCGTGCTCACGCTCGTGTCGTGCATCTACGCCGGCGGGTGGCAGTGGGTGGGGCGCTACCTGCTCTACGCGGAGGCCGGCGTCTGGGCGCAGGTCGTCGACGGGCTGCGCTACGCCGTCCCGCTGCTCGTTTTCCTGACGGTCCACGAGTTCGGGCACTACTTCGCCGCGCGGCGCCACGGGGTGAGCACGTCGCTGCCGTACTACATCCCGTTTCCGTTCAACGGCGTGGGCACCTTCGGGGCGGTCATTCGCATCCGCGAGCCGCTGCCGACGACGCGCAAGCTCTTCGACGTGGGGGCGGCCGGGCCGCTGGCGGGCTTCGTTGTAGCGCTGGGATTTCTGCTCTACGCCTTCGCCACGCTTCCGCCGCCGGAGTACCTGCTGGACCTGCCCGGCCACGAGGCGCTCAAAGCCCACATCAACCAGCACGGCACCTTCCCGGATGAACGGCTCACCACGCCCGAGGGAAGCCAAGCGGTGGCCATCGTGCTGGGGCAGACGCCGCTCTACTGGGCGTTTGCACAGCTTTTCCCGCACGTCCCGCCGATGTACGAGATGATGCACTACCCGGTGCTGCTGGCGGCGTGGTTCGGGCTTTTGTTCACGGCGCTGAACCTGCTCCCGGTCGGCCAGCTCGACGGGGGGCACATCCTCTACGCGCTCTTTGGGAAGAAGTGGCACGGGCGCCTTGCGCACGTTTTTGTGCTGGTGCTGCTGGGGTCCGCCAGCATCGGCTTTGCGAAGGGCGGGCCTGGCTTTGCGGCGTGGCTGGTCAGCTGGTTTTCGCCGGAGCTCGCCGCGCAGGGGGAGCTCATGGATTCGCTCTCGTGGTTCCTGCTGGCGGGCATCCTGTACTTCTTCCTGGGGCGCATCTTCGACGGCGACCCGCGCCGGGTGGCGCCGGCGCTCCTGGGCGGGATGGGGCTGGGCGTAGCCGCGCGCGTCGTGGGCGAGCCGTTGATGCGCTTCGGCTATACCGGCTGGTTCTTCTTCTGCCTGATGATCGTGTGGCTCATCAAGGTAAAGCACCCGCCGGTAGTGCGCGACCAGGCGCTGACCCCGCGCCGGCGGGTGCTGGGCTACCTCGCCATTGCGATTTTCGTGCTCTGCTTTAGCCTGCGGCCCATCTACATCGCGTCGTGAGGGCATCGCGTCGTGAGGGCGGGGGCGAAGTCGCCAGAGGCGAGTTGCGGTTGCCGCGCCGCTGTTTTTTCTTGGGGAGGTGACGGCAAGGTTCTTCTCCACACGCCCGGAAGTGACCGCTGAGGCAACGCTACGGCTGCTCCGCATTGTCCCTCCCCCACGCCGGCGGGCTTCCCTGCTGATCTGCCGTGAATCGCTTCTGCTTGCCCGCGCTTCTTGCCACCCAGGCGCTGCTGCTGGTCGCCGCCCCCGCCACCCAGGCGCAAAAGATGGGCGGCCCGCCGATGCCGGTGCCGGGCCTTCAGCAGAATGACGTGGCCCCGCTCGAAGCGCGCGGCGACTCGCTCTTCATCGGGCCGTGCCTGAACCTGACGACCGACGGCGGGGCCGCGCTTCAGACGCTCGCCCAGGATGAAGCGCTCTGCGGCGACTCCCCCAACGGCGTCTTCTCCCTCGATGTGGAGAGCCGGGCGGTCGTCGCTGGGCTGGGGCGGCCCGCGCCGGGCGACGTGAGCGCGGCGGCGGGATTTCTCATTTCGCGGGACGGCGGGGCGTCGTTCACCTTCGCCCAGCCGCAGCTCGACACGGGCATCCCCGAAGACAACACCGTGCGCTACGGCGTTAACGCCGGGCCGCTGGCGCTGCCGGCGCTCCCGGTGGTCGTGCCCGAGGAGAGCGCTCCCTTCGCGGTGGACTACGTGGACTCCACCGGTGCGGTCTGGGTGGCGGGGCGCGCCAGCGGACTGCGCCGCTCGACGGATGGGGCCGAAACGTTCGAGCGCGTCGTTCTACCGCCCGACTCGCTAGCAGCCATTTCGCCCGCGCGGCGCTACGACTTCGCCCTGCGCCCCCGGCGCGGCCCCGCCGGGCAGCTCAACCACATCGTCAGCAGCGTACTGGTGGACGAGGCGGGCACCGTCTGGGCGGGCACCTCCGCCGGAGTCAACCGCTCGCGCCCCGCCGACGAGCTGACCTTCGAGGTGGAGGGAACCGGCGAGCCGTTCACCGACCGCGCGTGGCGGCGCTTCGGCTTCGACAACACTGGCGCGCGAGACAGTCTGGAAGGGGCGTCCGGCGAGGGCCTGTCGGGCAATTTCGTGCCCGTCCTTGCCGAGCAGCCGCTGGCGGGGCGGCGCAACCCCGTCTGGATGGCCACCCGCCCGACGCTCCAGCGCTTCGCCGAGCAGGGGGCCGAGCGCGGCGTGACCTTCACCCGTGACGGTGGGGAGACCTTTTACCGCACGCTGATCGGGGAGCAGATCAACGCCCTCGCCTTTCGCGGGGAAACGGCCTACGCCGCCTCCCAGCGGGGCCTCTTCATTTCGCAGAGCCGCACCGACACGAGCTACCAGTGGCACCTGGAGCGCACGTTCCCCGGCGCGGAAATCCCTGAAGCGCCCGTGGCCAAGCAGCGGCGTGTCTTCGCGGTCGCCACGACTGAAGGCGCGCTCTGGGCCGGCACCGAGGACGGCCTTCTCAAAAGCACCGACGGCGGCCGGACATGGGAGGTCTTCCGCACGCGCGTGCCGACCGACCCGGAGACGTCCACTGAGGCGGTGCCCCGGGTCGAGACCTACGCGTACCCGAACCCGTTCTCGCCGGTGGCCGCCCCGGCGGGGGTGGCGCGCATTGTCACCGAAATCGAGGAGGGGGGCGGTACGGCCACAGTGCGGCTCTACGACTTTGCGATGGATTTCGTGCGCGAAGTGACCGGGGCGTGCGACGGAGAAGGGCGCTGCGAAGTGACCTGGAACGGCACCGGCGCGGGCGGGGCGCGCGTGGCCAACGGGGTCTACTTCTACGAAATCGAAGCCGGCGGCGAGACGGAACGCGGCAAAATCATGGTGCTGGAATGACGCAGTTTAAGGTTGAATGTTGAAAGCTCCTCCGTCCGAAAGGATGACGCCGGAAAGGAAACCCGCCACCGTCTACCGTCCACCGTCCACCGTCGTCCTGGTGGTCGTGCTGGGAGCCGCGCTTGCCATCGGCGCCCCCGAAGCGAAGGCGCAGGGCGCCACGGGCGCGTTCGCGCGGATCGGCTTCGGGGCGCGCGGCATCGGGGCCGGCAATGCGGGGGTGGCCGACCGCCACGTCAGTCCGTACTACAACCCGGCCTTCGCCCCGCTGGCCGAGCGGGAAAACCTGGCGGCCTCGGCGGCGCTCCTCAGCTTCGACCGGGGGTTGCAGTACCTTCAATTCGGCGCGCCGCTCGAACCGAGCGCGGGCGTGGCCTTCGGTCTCACCCACGCCAGCGTCTCCGAGATCGACGGGCGCGACGCCAGCGGCTACCACACCCAGACGCTCTCGACCGACGAGTACCAGGTCTTCGCGGCCTTCGGGTTGCGCCTCTCCGAGCGCGTGAGCGCGGGGCTGGCGGCGAAGTTCTACCGGGCCGATTACGGCCTCGACGGCGTGGACCCCGCCCAAGATGCGGTGGGCTTCGACCTCGGAGTCTCGGCGCAAGTGACCGACCGGCTCGCGCTGGGGTTGGCCGCCACGGACCTTTTGGCCAACTTCGAGTGGGACACCTCCGGCCAGTACGAGAATCGGGAAGGCCGCCTGACGACCGACCGCCTGCCGCTGCGCCTGCGCCTGGGGGGGGCGTATCGGTTCCTGGACGGCAAGGCGCGACTCCTGGCCGAGTACGAGGCGCGCCTGAGCTGGCGCGAGGAGCGCGCCGTTACGACTGTCACACGCGAGGACGGGACCCCCCGCGACGTGACCCAGGAGGAAACGACCCTCCGCCGGGGCGATCACCTGCGTGTGGGGACCACGTACCGCCCCGCCTGGGAGATCCTGACGCTGCGCGCGGGAATCGACCGCCTCCTCAGCGAGACGATGGCGCGCCCAACGGCGGGCTTCAGCGTACGTCAAGACATCGGGCGGCTTCCGGTGAGCGCCGGCTACAGCGCGGCCTTCGAGCGCGGCCCCGGCACGACGATGCACGTCTTCACGCTGCGGCTGTTTTTGTGAAGGTGCTACAGCAGTGCGGGCGTGCGGCGTCTCCTCGCTACGTTTCGTCGTTGGTCCGTCGTTCGTCCGCTTTTTCCGCGTAGCGTTGGGCGCGCTTCGCGACGCCCTCGCTGGCGTCGCGGGCACGCCATTTTTCGAGACGCTCGGCGATTTCTTGTTCGTAGCCCTGCCCCTCGCTCGGGGCGTAGAAGTAGAGGCCCTGCATCTCGGCGGGCAGGTACTGTTCGCCCTGGGCGTAGCCCTCCCGGTAGGCGTGCGGGTATTTGTAGCCTTCGCCGTGGCCCAGGCCCTCCTTGTCGCGGCTGGCGTCCTTGAGCTTGTCGGGCATGTCGGTGGTCTGCTCGTTCTCCACGTGCTTCAAGGCGTCGAAGTAGGCAAAGGTGCTGTTGGACTTGGGCGCGGTGGCGAGGTAAAGGCAGCACTCCGCCAGCAGGAATTGCCCCTCCGGCATCCCCACGCGGTCGAAGGCGTCGGCGGCGCTCTGGGCCACCTGGAGGGCGCGCGGGTCGGCCAGCCCGACATCCTCGGCGGCGAAGATACACATTCGGCGCAACAGGAAGCGTGCGTCCTCCCCGGCGTACACCATGCGCGCCAGCCAGTAGAGCGCCGCGTCGGGGTCCGATCCCCGCAGGCTCTTGATGAAGGCGCTGATGGTGTCGAAGTGCGCGTCGCCGTCGCGGTCGTAGAGCACGGCGCGCTGCTGGATGGAGTCTTCAGCCACCGCCAGGTCAATCTCGACGGCGCCGTCCGCGCCGGTCGGCGTCGTCTCTACCGCCAGTTCCAGCGCGTTGAGCAGGGAGCGCGCGTCGCCGTTGGCCGTTGAAATGAGGTGGTTGAGGGCATCGGCGGTAATCTCGACGGGGCGGTCGCCGTAGCCGCGTTCATTGTCGGAAAGGGCGCGCCGGGCCACGCCGCGCAGGTCTTCTTCAGAGAGCGTCTCCAGCTCGAAGACGCGCGAGCGGCTCACCAGCGCGCCGATGACCTCGAAGTACGGGTTCTCGGTCGTGGCGCCGATGAAGGTGACGGTGCCGTCCTCAACGTGCGGCAGCAGGGCGTCCTGCTGGGCCTTGTTGAAGCGGTGCACCTCGTCGACGAAGAGAATCGTGCGCTGCCCGTGGAGCTTCTGCCGGTCCTGCGCCTGGTGGATGGCCTCGCGGATGTCGTTCTTGCCCGCCAGTACGGCGTTGAGGGTGGTGAAGTGCGCCTCCGTCCGCCGCGCAATCAGGCGCGCGAGGGTGGTCTTGCCCGTGCCCGGCGGCCCGTAGAACAGGACTGACTGCACGCGGTCCGCCTCGATGGCACGGCGCAGGAGTTTTCCCTCGCCCAGGATGTGCTCCTGGCCGGCGAAGTCCTCCAGCACGCGCGGGCGCACCCGGTCGGCCAGTGGGGCCTGCTCGGTGCGTTCCTCGGCAGCGGCTTCGTCGAAAAGATCGGGCATGGTCGGTGTTTTTGTGTTGCGGGGCTTTCTCACTACAACACCATAACACCCCAACACGACAACACCGAAGTCACAGCCGTTCCGTGTTCGGACGGCCAGCGAGGCCTCATGCAAGCGCTACGCGCCCGGCGCCGCGCGCAAAAACGCCGCGACCGGCCCGGCCAGCGCCGGCCCGGCCTCCTCGGGCACGTAGTGGCCCACCGTCGGCAGGCGGTAGGCGCGGGCCCTCGGCAACGCGCGTTGCCAGCGCCGCAGCTCCGTCGCGCGAAAGGCGGGGTCGCGCAGGCCCCACCCGATCAGTGCCGGCTTATCCGCGAGCGTGCTGCGCCGGCGCCAGAGCCGCCCGAGCCACGCCGCCTCTCCGGTGAGCGCCTTTGCAAAGGCCCAGTGGCCCAGGCGCTCCGCAGGCGTGCTCGCCGGGCACAGGTAGTGCCGGTGCGCCGCCTCCGAGAGCCGCCCGCGCCGCCCGAAGGCAAGCGGCATCACGCCCCGCGCGAAGGCATTGCCGCGCGTGACGGCGAGCCGCCCCGCCGCGCTGCCCAGCGCCTTGCTAAAAAGCCAGAACGCCGAGTCGCGGCGCGGCCACATCCACGTGTTGAAGAGCACGAGGCGCCACACGCGCGCCGGGTGGCGCGTGGCGTAGGCCGCGCCGATGGGGCCGCCCCAGTCGTGCATCACCAGCGTCACGCCCTTTAGTCCCAGCCCCTCAATGAGCTCTTCTACGCAGGCGGCGTGCGCCGGAGGCCGGTAGGAAAAGCCCGCGAGTGAGGGCTTCTCCGAGAGGCCGAAGCCCAGGTAGTCCGGTGCAATGCAGCGGTAGCCGTCCCGCACGAGCCGCGCGATCAGATGGCGCCACAGAAACGACCACGTCGGGTTTCCGTGGAGGAAGACGATGGGCGCGCCCTCGCCTTCGTCCACGTAGTGCATCTGCCCGCGCGTGGTGCGAAGAGTATGCGCGGCAAACGGATAGCGCTGCCGGTCCAGCCAGGACGGGGATGTTTCGAGCACGGGGAGACGCTGGGAGATGGGAGCGACAGGCTACGCGGCGGAGGCCGGGCTCGTCTCATCGAAGATCGCGCGCATCCCGGTCTCGAACTTCCGGGCCCCGCCCTGCGAGGGGGGCGCACGTAGGTGCACGCCGCGCCGATTTCGCCGCGGCGCGCGTTCGGCCTTGCGGCCCACGGCTCCGGTGCCTCGGCCACGAGCAGGAGCGGCGGGAGCCCGGGGTAGGCATTCAGGCAGCGCCGAAGGTTTCCTGCGGCGCGTCGCGGGCGCCCCCGGTGCGCCCGAGCGCGGGCGTTTGAGGGCGAGAAAGAACCTCACGGCCTTTAGCCGTGGGAGTATGTCAGGTTTTTCCCTCCACGTAGCGCCGTGCCTGTTCCAGCCGCTCGTGTGTGCCGATGTCGATCCAGAGCGCGTCGTCGGCGCGGTGGGTGCGCACCGTTTCGCCCTCCTCGGCGATCAGACGCATGTACACGTTGATGATCGAAAAGACGCCCTCCTCGGTCATCAGGTCGAAGAGGCGTGGGGAGATGACCTGCACGCCGATGAAGTCCACCTTCTCGGTCTCGCCCTGGGGGGCGGTGACGAGGTGCTCTTCGCCGTCTTCGGGGTTGCCGTAGCCGACGACGTGCCCCTGCTCGTCGATGGAGAGGTAGCGGTTCGTCTCGACGGGGCGCACCGCGAGGGTCGCCAGCGCGTCGCTTTCGTCGTGGGTGTCGTGGAGCCCTTTGAAGTCGAGGTCGGTGAGGATGTCCACGTTGTGCACCAGGAACGGGCCGTCCTTTCTGAACTGCGGCTCGGCATGCTTGATGCCGCCACCGGTTTCGAGGTTCTGCTCCACCTCGTGTGAGATGCTGACCTCCGTGCCGAAGCCGTCCTTTTCCGCGATGACCTCCTTTACGCGGTTAGCGAAGTGGTGCACATTGATGACGAGGTGGTCGAAGCCGGCGTCCACCACGCGGCGCGCGGTGCGCTCCAGCATGGGCTGGCCGCCCACGTCCACGAGGGCTTTCGGCTTGTCGTTGGTGAGGGGCCGCAGGCGCGTACCGAGGCCGGCAGCCAGAATCATCGCTTCCATCGGTTGGGGGGAGGGGGCGGGAGTGAGGCTAATGACGGCGCCCGAAAGCCGAAAGGCGGCGGGCGTGGTCTTGCGCTTTGCGGGGGGCTGCTTCTGGACGTACGCGCTGGCGCCGCGCCTCGCGGGCCGTTCCGCGTCGCAGGCCCCGCCGCCCCGCGCAGAGACGCCGGAGGCTACCCGCGCGGGCGAAGCGGGCGCATGACGACCTCCGAGACGAGGTAGTTGTCGGGGCTTTCCAGAAGGTGCGTCACCGTGGCGGCCACATCCTCTGGCTGGAGCGGGTTCGGCGGCCCGCTGCCGAAGCTCGTCTCCACCGAGCCGGGGTAGACGCAGCTCACCTTGATGCCGTCGTCGCGGACCTCCTTCATCAGCGCCAGGCTAAAACCCCGCACGCCGAACTTTGAAGCGTTGTAGCCGGCCATGCCGGGGTTTTCGACCAGCCCGGCGATAGAGGCGACGTTGATGATGTGCCCGCCGAAACCGCTTTTTTCGTTCTGCGCCCGCATCGGCGGGAGGGCGGCGCGGGCGCACAGAAAGGGGCCGCGCACGTTCGTTTCCAGCATCGCGTTCCAGTCCTCGACCCGTGCGTCGGTTACGTCATCGTGGCGGCCCAGCCCCGCGTTGTTGACGAGCACGTCGAGGCGTCCGGCCTCCTCGGTGACGGTCTGGAAGGCCTGCTGGACGCTGCTCTCGTCGCGCACGTCGCACGCGACGGGGCGAAAGGCGTCCGCGCCGAAATTGTCTTGGATTTCTTCGAGGTCCGCGCGCGAGCGGGCGAGGCCGTAGACGGTGGCGCCCTCGTCGGTGAGCGCTTCGGAAAAATGACGCCCGAGGCCGCGCGAGGCGCCGGTGACGACGCTGACTTTGTCGTGCAAGTCCATTTTGGGAGAAGGGGGGTAGGGAAGAGGGCGAGGCGCCGCTTCTGGTGCGCTTGCCTGAGCAGTGCGTCTTAAAATATAGCCACCCTCGCGCTTCGCGTCAGGCAGTGGGGCTAACGGTTGTGTAAAAGACGGCGGACCGCAGACGGTAGACTGCCAGTTTCCCCTCCGCGAAGGCAAAGGGTGCCTAACTCGAAACGCCCGTCCCCAAACCCGAAACAGCAAAGCCATGCACGACCCCGCTGCCGCCCGCGCCGAGATGGAGACGCTCCTCGCCGGCGAGGGATGGGAGGCGATGCCGGAAGTCGGCGGGCGGCGGCTAGCCCCGGCAGAGGTCATCCAGCAGCTACGCGCGCACCTCACCGCGCGGCGCCGCGGGCGCATCGCCGAGGTGGTGGCCGGGCGCACGAAGCGACTGGTGCCGGTCGTCGAGGGACTGGTGAACACCGGCAACGTGAGCGCGGTGATGCGTAGCGCCGAGGCGCTGGGCTGCCAGGCGTTGCACGTGGTACGAGGCGAAGGCGAACAGCGCTTCAAGCGCTCGAAGCGCACGAGCCAGGGGGCCCAGAAGTGGCTCGACCTCGTGCGTTGGGACGGGGCCGAGGCGTGCGCCGCATACTTCCGGGAGCGGGGCGTGCAGGTCGTCGCCACCGCGCTGGCGCCGGGGGCCGTGCCCCTCAGCGAGATCGACTTCTCGCGGCCCACTGCGCTGGTCTTCGGCAACGAGGAAGGCGGCGTAAGCCGGGCGATGCGCGAAGCCGCCGACGCGGCGTGCGTCATCCCACTTCCGGGCTTTACCGAGAGCTTCAACGTCTCGGTCGCGGCGGCGGTGGCGCTCTACCGCGCGCGCTGGGCGCAGGGCTTCGCCGGCGACCTGAGCGAAGCCGAGCGGGAACGTCTCACCGCGCGCTTTTACCTGCGCAGCGTGACGGGAGCGGAGCAGATCCTGCAGCGCAAGGGGGCGGGGGACGCTTCGTAGTGCAGTCTCAATCGCAACAAAAATCCTCGATTGAAGACGGCAGTGGGACGCGCTATCGCAGGCCGATGATGTAGGCCGCGCCGGACCCGCGCTCGGAGGCGTGCCCCACCAGCGCCGTGCGGCCGTGCAGGGCGATGGCCGAGGCAAAAGACACGTCGCCGCGGTCGAGGATCTGCTGCTGGGTCCAGCGCGCCTCGGAGCCGCGACCCTGCCGCTCGAAGGCATAGGCCACGCGGTCGATGTTGAAGTCGAGCCCGAGTTGTTCGTCGTAGCCGGTCACGAGCGCCCGCTCGGCCCCGAGCGCCACGGCGGTCCCGAAGGCCCCGTCGCGATAGGGCGTGCGCGGGCGCAGGCGGGCCTGCCGCTGCCAGGATCCTCCGGCGGTGCGCTCGAAGAGCACGGCGGCGCCCCCTCGGTCGTCGCCGGCGCGGCTGGCGCCCACGAGGAGACGCTCCCCGTGCAGTGCCACGGGAATCGAGAAGCCGTCGAAGCCCTCCAGGCGCGTGGCCTGCACCCAGCGTGCGGCGTCGCCGCTCCTGCGTCGCTCGAAGAGGTAGACGGCGCCCGCTCCTTCAGAAAAGTAGGGGGAGGCCGTGACGGCGAGATAGTCTCCGTCGAGCGCGCCGGCTCCGCCGAAGGCACGTTGCGAAGCGGGCCGGCGGGGGCGCAGGCGGGCCACGCGCTTCCACTGGCCGGTGCGCCCGCCCAACTCGAAGACGTAGGCCGCCCCGACGCTGCTGCGGGAGCGCGCCGCCGAGGACGACGACGCGCCGCTCCCTGACGCGAGCGCCGAGGACGGAGGCAGCGCGCCGCGTGCCGTGACCAGCGCGCGCCGCCCGTCCAGCGCTACCGAGGCTGCAAAGGTGCCCTCCGCCCGCTCCGGGTCGACCGTAAGGCGGGCGGTCTCGTTCCACGCGCCCGTCGCCGGGTCGCGCTCGAAGAGGTAGGCCACGTTGGGCCGCTCGTCGGCGAAGAACTTTTTCGAGGCGCCCACCAGCGCGCGGTCGCCCGAAAGCGCGAGCGAGCGGCCGAAGAACGCGCCCGCCTCGCAGTCCGAGGGCCCCAAGCGCGCGGCGCGTTCCCACGTGCCACCGGTTTTCTCGAAGACGTAGGCCGCACCGCTATTTTCGCCGCAGGTGTCTTCCCCGCTGGCCCCGACGAGCGCGCGTTCGGGGGCGTGGTCTTTCCCGGGTGCACCGTCCCCGCCCGAGAGCGCCACGGCGGCGCCGAAGGAAGAGTCCGCCTGCGGCAGAGGGAGCGGCTGGATCTGCGCATGCGCCGGCCCGGTCCCCAGCAAAAGGGCAACCAGCAGCACCGCCGCCCCCGGCCCGCCCCCGACGGGCGTCCACACAGGCTCCGTTCGAACGGAGGAGCGACGGGTGAGAGGAAAAAGCATCGGCACGGAAAGAGCGAAAAGAAAGTTGTGCCCAAAGCGAACGGTACGAGTGAACGTACGCGCGATGGCGAGCGGGTGTTTACGCAACTCGCGCGCCGAAGACCTTGCCGAAGGGGCCGTGAAAATACAGCCATTCGAGCGCTTCTGCGCGCGCCTTCCGCAACACGGCGGCGGCGACTGGTTTTCAGTTGCTACGTCTTGCTCCTCCGTCTTTTCTCCCGCGCTCCATGCCGCTCAACGCGCTCCTCTTCGATCTCGACGGCACGCTGCTGGACACCAATGAGCAGCACGCCCGCGCCTGGCAGCGCGCGCTCGACCATCTCGGCTACCGCGTGCCGCCCCCCCGCATCATGCCGGAAATCGGGAAAGGGGGCGACCGTGTGGTACCGGCGCTGGTAGGAGAGAAGACCGAGCAGCGTCACGGTGGGGAGCTGCGCAAGGCGCAGGGCGAGGCGTACCGGCGCATCGTCGAGGAAGAGGGCGTGCGTCTCTTCCCCCAGGCCGAGGCGTTGCTGGAAGCGGTTCGCGCGCGCAGCCTCCGGGCGGCGCTCGTGACTGGTTCCGGTCCGGAAGACCTCGACACCGTGCTGGCGCAGGCCGGGCTGGATGCCGACGCCCACTTCGAGGCCGTCGTCACCTCGGGCGACGCGGATGAAACCAAGCCGTCGCCGGCTCCTGTCGAGGCGGCACTCGAAAAGCTGGAGCTGGCGCCGGGGCTGTGCGCGGCGGTCGGGGACACGCCCTATGACGCCCGCGCCGCCGCCCGTGCAGGGGTGGTGACGCTGGGGGTCCGTAGCGGGGGGCATTCGGCTGAGGCGCTTCATCGCGCCGGCGCCCGCGCTTCGTACGCCGATCCCGGCGCGCTCCTCGACAACCTCGAAGGGGCGCTCCGCCGCGCCGCGCCCGAGCAGAAGCCACTCAGCCCTCCGCATCTCGAGGACCTCATGCAGGAGGCGCTCGACGAGGCGTGGGCGGGCTTGTCGGAGGGCGAGCTTCCCATTGGGAGCGCGGTAGCCCGTGGCGACGGGCGCATCGCCGGGCGTGGGCACAACCGGGCGCAAAAGACCGGCAGCCGCGTGGCCCACGCCGAGATGATGGCCCTCGCCGACGCCGCCGATGAACTGGAGGCCGGCGACGGGGCCGTGCTCGCCACCACCGTCGAGCCGTGCACGATGTGCTTGGGCGCGGCGATGGAGGCGGGCATCGACACGGTCGTCTATGCCATGCCCGCCCCGGCCAACGGAGGCACGGGGCGCGTCACCCCGCCGGGCACCGGCCATCTGCCGCGCCTCATCGGCGGCGCGCGAGCCGAAGGCAGCCGCGCGCTCCTGCGCCGCTGGCGCGACCGCCACCCTGAGAATGCGTTCGCCGGGCAGCCGCTGGACGCGGAAGAGTAGCGGGCAGGTTCGTAGGGGCGTAGGGGAGCCGGCGTCTGCGAAGTGAAAACCTACTCATCCGCAAGCCCACGCCCCTGCAACCGTTCCCGAACCGCCTCTACCGCGCGCCGGTTGTGCGCTTCGATCTCCTCGCGCTCGGAAGCGGGCACGTCCGGCGTCGTCTCGTCGTGCAGAGTGGCTGCCGGCGCGGTGCCGTGACGCCCGCGCCAGCGCTCGCGCCACGTCTCCGGCAGCGGCTCCTCCGGCAGCGACTGGCCGGTAAAGATGAAAAGCGCGAGCGCCCAGACGCGCGCGGCGGCGTCCAGGTCGTAGCCGCCGCCGTGCGTGGCCACGAGGCGCCCGCCGGCGTGCTTGTCCGCCAGCGCCTTTATGTTGCGAAAGAGCGACTCGTAGGCGTGCGTCGTCAGCGCCAGGTGGGCCAGCGGGTCTTTCATGTGCGCGTCGGCTCCGCACTGGGCCACGATCACGTCGGGGGCGAAGGCGGCGACGGCAGGGGCGGCGACCGCCTCGAAGGCATCGAGGTAGCGCTCGCCGGTCGTGTGCGGAGCGAGCGGCACGTTGACGGCGGTTCCTTCGCCCGGCCCCTCGCCGCGTTCGGAGGGAAAGCCAGTGCCGGGAAAGAGAAAGCGCCCCGACTCGTGCAGGCTGACGGTCAAGACGCGCGGGTCGCGGTAGAAAATGGACTGCACGCCGTCGCCGTGGTGCACGTCGATGTCGAGGTACGCCACGCGCAGGTCGTTTCTTAGCAGGTGATGGATGGCGACGGCGAGGTCGTCGTAAACGCAGAAGCCGGAGGCACGGCCCGCGTGGGCGTGGTGGAGACCGCCGCCGAGCTGGAGGGCGACGGTCGCTTCGCCGTCGGCGACTCGCCGGGACGCTGCGAGCGTGCCGCCCGCGAGCCGGCGCGTGGCCGCGTCCATCCCGGAGAAGGCGGGCGTGTCGCCCCCGCGCCCCAGCCCGTAGCGCCGGCCGGGGGCTGGGCCGTTGCGCTGCGAGGCCGTCTCGACGGCTTCGACGAAGTCCGCGTCGTGCACGGCCAGCACGTCGGCGCGCTCGGCCGGGGCCGGCTCCTCGGGGTCGGGGGCGCGGGCCAGGGCCTCCAGCAAGTCCAGCAGCATATGCTGGCGGGACGGGCGAAACGGATGCTGCGGGCCGAAAAAGTAGTCCTCATAGCGCGGGTGGTAGAACGTCGTCGGCACAGGCGGCAAGCACTTTCGGGAAAACCGAGCGAGTGAACAACGGGCCGCGCCGGGGGAAGGTCGCGCCGGCGCGGCCGGCACGAACGTACCACCCGCCGCGATCCGTCGAGGCGCCGGAGGGGAGAAACGTCGCGCGCGGCGGCGCTTTCAAGGGAGGCAAACACATGGCCGCAAGCGTTGCACGAGCCGCTGTCGCTGTGGCGCCGGGTTCCGTTCTGAAATCCTTTCTTCGTTTCTGCCGGCTCACGCTCCCTTGCGTGGCGCTCTTATGAGCTTTCCTCTCTCCATGCCTACGTCTTCCTCGAGTCGAAGCGCTGGGGCGTCTGCTCTCCTCGGCGCGATGCTCCTCGGTGTGTTGCTGCTGGTGGCCGGCTGCGGCACCGGCGGGGCCGAGAAAATCCCCGGCGTGACCGATATCGAGGTGGGGGTGGACTCGACCGGCATCGTCGCGGCGCTTCAGGACACCACCCTGGCGGGGACCGACCCGCGCGGCGCTACGCTCAAGCGCATCAAGCGGCGCGACACGCTCGTGGCTGTCACTGGCTACAACCCGGTCAGTTACTTCCTCTATCGGGGCCAGCCGATGGGCTACGAGTACGAGCTTCTCCAAGAGTTGGCGCGGCATCTGGGCGTGGAGCTCAAGGTGAAAATCATGGAAGACCGCGCGGAGATGTTTGACGTCATCCAGAGCGGCGAGGCCGACGTGCTGGCCTATCGCCTGGCCGTCACGCAGCGCCGCGCCCAGAAGGTGATGTTTACCGACCCGCTGCACGCCACGCGCCAGGTGCTTGTGCAGAAGATGCCCGACGACTACGACTCGACGCGTGCCGACCGGGTGCCGGAGGCCACTGCCGCCTCCGACAGCCTCCTGCAGTACCCCTTCGAGCTGGTCACGCAGGACGACACGGTGCACGTCATCGAAAACTCCCCGTACCAGCAGCGCCTCAAGAACCTGGGCGAGGAGATGGGCGGAGAGATCGACGTGGTGCAGGTGGACTCCGAGGTCCCTCGCCAGAAGCTCATCGAGCGCGTCGCGCAGGGAGACATCGACTACACCGTTGCCAACGAAACTATCGCGGAGCTGAACCGCGCCTACTACGGCGACATCGCCATCCGGCCCGTCCTCAGCGTCAACCAGCAGATCGCCTGGGCGCTGCGCGACGACAAGGCCTGGGAACTGGTCAACGTCATCAACGCCTGGCTCGCCTCCGAGAAAGAAAGCGACACGTTTCGCCAGATCTACGACAAGTACTTTACCGACCGCAAAGGCTTTGCCGAGCGCCGCCGAGAAGTCAATATCAAGGGGCAGACCGAGCAGCTCACCAAGTATGACGACCTCGTCAAGACAGCCCTCGACAGCTCGAGGCTCGGCTGGGACTGGCGCCTCTTGATGGCGCAGATGTGGCAGGAGTCGAAGTTTGATCCCCGGGCCAAGTCGTGGGCCGGTGCGCAGGGGCTCATGCAGATCATGCCCAACACTGCAGCCCAGTACGTCGACGGCAGCGTCTTTGACCCGGAGGACAACATCGAGGGCGCCGTCGACTATCTCGAGCACCTCGAAAACTACTGGAAAGACAAAATCAAAAACCCGAAGCAGCGCCGCCGGTTCATCTTGGCCTCCTACAACGTCGGCTTCGGCCACCTCGAGGACGCGCGCCGCCTGACCGAGAAGTACGGCGGTAACAAAAACAAGTGGGAAGACGTCTCGAAGTGGCTCCTGCGCAAGTCGATGGAAAAATACTACACCGACGAGGTCGTCAAGTACGGGTACGCGCGCGGAGAAGAGCCCGTCGCCTACGTGCGCCACATCACCGAGCGCTTCGAGCAATACGAAAACCTCGTGGCAGCCTGAGGGCGCTGGGCACGTGGCGTTTCTCGAAAAGAAACCGTCTGCTTTCCTCCTCCCCCGCACTTCCGTCTCTTCTACTTGCTATGGCTTCTTCTACGGACGTGGAAACGCCCGAAGCGGCTCGCTCCGAGCAAGCGCGCACAACCGACGCCCCCCACGCCAAGCGCCGGGCGTTCGGAAACGCCGCGCGCCGGATGCTGATGGCGACTTTCGTGAACCGCAACAATGCCGACCGGGCGCTCGATGTGGTGCGCCGGCGCGACGGGTACTCCGAAGACGATGTGAGCGTGCTGCGCTCCGAGCACACGCGCGAGAAGTACTTCGGCGACGACCGTCACGAACACGTCGAGGTGCACATGGCTAACAAGGTGCCGGAGGGGGCCTCTACCGGCGCGCTCATCGGGGCCGTCCTGGGCGCGCTGGCGGGCGCGTTCGGCGGCGTCACGGTGGGCAACGCCATCGGTATCCCGGCGCTGGGCATCGCGCTGACGGGGGCGCTCTCCTCGATCCTCGCCGGCATCGGGACGGGGGGCACCCTCGGCGGCATCATCGGGGGGCTCGTCGGGGCGGTCTTCCCCGAGGAGCGCGCGGTGCGCCACGAGGGCGACTTCGACCGGGGGGGGCTGGTGCTGGGCATCCGCCCGAACAACCAGCAGGACGCCGACTATTTTTACCAGAAGTGGGAGGAGGCCAGCGGCGAGCGCGTCTATTTCCAGGACGAGGGCTCGTGGGACCTGTTCAAGGCGCAGCTTCGCGAGCAGTACGGCGGGCGCCTCTCTGACAACGAGATCGACCCGTACATGGGCCAACGCGAGAGGCTGATCGGTCACATCCGCGAGAAGATGGGCGAGTCCCACGACGAGGTCGAGCAGCGTCTGCGGCAGGCCGCCGAGCGGGAGCACTACGACTTCGGCGACCCGACGGACCGGTCCGGCTCGGAGCGCTGGGAGGCGTTCAGGGAGCACCTGCTGGAGGTCTACCGCGCAGAGGGCCTCACGCGGGAGGAACTGGACGAGTACAGGGGGCAGCGCGAGCGCTTCGAAGGGCACCTCCAGGAGCGCACCGGCCAGTCGCAGCGTGAGGTGGCCGCCCGCATCGAGGACGCGCAGAAGGCCTCTGGCTACTCGTTTTGAGCGAGCGGAGCGCCGGGCGCTCGGCGCGTGGCGTTTTCTCGGCACGTGAACGCCTTCCAGCAAGCGAACGCACCGCGCCTTTCGCCCCTGCGCCACACGAACTCATGAGCGACGACACCGAACGCCGCCACGAGGCGCTTCGCCAAGAAAACGGCCCTACCTCGCGCCGCCGGCACGCCCTGCGGAGGCTTCGCGCGCTGGCAGGCCGCTATCGCACGCGCTACTGGGCCGCCGCCGCGCTGGCGGGAGTGCTGGGCGCGGCCTTCGCGCTGAGCGTCGCCGGCGTCTTCGAGAGCAAAAATGAAACGTCGACGCTGGGCACCGGCCGTGCCGGAGTCATGGCCGCTGACTCCGCGCGCACCGCTGATTCCGCCCGCGGGGCCGACGTCGCCCGTCCCGCTGCCGCCGCTCCGGCGGCCGATTCTACGCAGGCACGCGCCGACCCGACCCAGCAGGCGGCCGATTCGCTCGCGCGGGGGGAAAAACCGCCGCCGAGGCAGACAACACCGGCGTCGTCAAAGGCGCTGCCGAGGAGATCGCTGAGGTCGTGGCCCGGGGGAAGGCCAGCTACTACGGCTCGTCGCTGGCGGGCAACTCCACCGCCAGCGGCGACCCGTTCGACCCCTCGAAGCTGACGGCGGCGCACCGCACGCTCCCGCTGGGCAGCCGGGTGCGCGTAACCAACCTGCGCAATGAGGAAACGGTAACGGTGCGCATCAACGACCGCGGCCCCTTTCACGGCAACCGCGTGCTCGACCTCTCGCGCCGCGCCGCCGAGCGCATCGGGATGCTCGCGCGCGGGCAGGCCCGCGTTAAAATCGAACTGCTTGAATAGGAGGGGCGAGTGATGGAGAAGGTTTGAAAGGGGAGAGGGAGGGTTGCCATTGCGGAAGCAGAGAGCTTCCCATCCCCTTTCACCTCCCTCTTTCTCCCCCTCCCCTCTTCACGCCTTCCCAACTCATTGACAGGTCGAGGGCGCGAACCGAATGGGTGAGCGCGCCGGAGGAGATGGCGTCCACGCCCGCCCGCGCAATCGCTTCGACGGTGCCGAGCGTTACGTTGCCGGAGGCTTCGGTGCGAAAGCGTCCGTCGACGAGCGCGACGGCCTCGCGGAGCGTCGTCACGTCTACCCCGCCGTCTGCGGTAGCGCGCGCCATGTTGTCCAGCAGCACGATGTCGGGACCGCCGCTCCCGTCCTCATCGGCCTCGAGCGCGGCGCGCACCTCGGCAAGCGTGCGCGTTTCGAGTTCGATCTGAAGATCGGCGTCGTGCATCTCGCGGTAGCGATGGGCGGCGTCGAGCGCGTCGGCGACCCCGCCGGCGGCGGCGAGATGGTTGTCTTTGATGAGAATAAGGTCGTGCAGGCCAAGGCGGTGATTCGTCCCGCCGCCGAGGCGGACGGCCCACTTGTCTAAGGCGCGCAGCCCCGGCGCGGTCTTGCGCGTATCGAGGATTTCGGCCCCGTGCGGCCGGGCCCGCTCAACCATGCGCCGCGTCGCCGTGGCGATGCCGCTCATGCGCTGCATGACGTTCAGGGCCGTCCGCTCGGCCACCAGCAGCCCCCGCGCCGCGCCTTCGAGCCGGCCGACCGTGTCGCCGGCCTCGACGCGCGCGCCGTCCTCCGCGACCGCCCACGTCACGTCGACGCTTTCGTCAGCGGCTCGAAATACGCGCCGGCTTGCCTCCAGCCCGGCGGCGACGCCTGCTTCCTTGGCGCGGATCTGCGCCGCAGCCCGGGCCCCCTCGGGCACGGTGGCCACGGTCGTCACGTCCTCGGCTCGGTCACCGAGGCCGGCGGCGGGGCTGACGAGGTCTTCCGAGAGGGCGCGCTGGATCAGTGTCTCCAGGTCGCTCGCGGGCAGGTACGGCGGCAGCATGAGGACGCGGTTGTTCTACAGGACCCTCCTCTGGATACGTGGAGGAGTACGCAAAGTATGAGGACCCGTACAACGCCGTGTTTTCAGGAGAACCCATTCTTCGCTACGGGGACCCCGCCTGCCGGCAGAACGATCCGACGAGATCCTTCGGGAGACGCGCAAGTCACCATCAGCGTCTACGACGCGCGGGGGCGATGGGCGATGATCGGCGGCCCGAAAACCAATCGTCAATCGAAAATTGCCCGTACGTCGTCGGGGGCGCGCACTGGGCGGCGGCGCTCCGCGTCCATGAAGCAGAGCGTCACGTCGCCTTCCACCAGCGTCTGTTCGTCGCCCGTGCGACGCACGCGGTAGCGGGTCGGCAGGCGCACCTGCGGGGTCCCGTCGCCGGGCAGGCGCGTCTCGATCAGGAGGCGGTCGTCGTAGCGGGCGGGGCGGCGGTAGCGGACGTTCGCCTCCACGACCGGCATCATCACGCCGCGCGTCTCCAACTCGCGGTAGACCAGGCCCATCGCCCGAAACGCCTCGGTGCGCGCCGCCTCGAAGTAGTCGAGGAAGTGCGTGTGGTAGACCACCCCCATCGGGTCGCACTCGCGGTAGCGCACGCGGTGGACGTAGGTATGAGTTGAAGGTTGCAAGTTGCAGGTTGAAGGTTTTTCATGCAGCAAACGTGTGATCCGATGAGCACTGATGCCTCGGAACGAAAAACTTTCCAACCTTCAACTTTAAACTTCAAACCGTTCCTCCATCTCTGCGACGGGAGCGGCGGCGGTTCCGTGGCGAGCCACCGACGCGTCTTCAAAAATGCCCATGCCGTCGTACTTCTCGAGGCGGCGGGCCACCAGTTCGGCCCCGCTCAGGTCGTCGAGCGCATCGAGCGCCTCGGCGATGGCGTGGCCGGTGGCCTCGTAGGCGGCCTCGGGCCGGCGGTGCGCCCCGCCGACCGGCTCGGGCACGATCTCGTCGACGACGTCCACCTCGACCAGGTCCGGCGCGGTGAGCTTCAGGGCGCGCGCGGCTTCTTCTTTGTACTCCCACGAGCGCCACAGAATTGAGGAGCAGCTCTCCGGCGCGATGACCGAGTACCAGGCGTTTTCCAGCATCAACAGGCGGTCGCCCATCCCGATCCCGATGGCTCCGCCGCTGGCCCCTTCGCCGACGACGACCGCAACGACCGGCACTTCCAGGCGCGCCATCTCGAAGAGGTTGCGCGCGATGGCTTCGGCCTGCCCGCGCTCCTCGGCCCCGAGGCCTGGGTAAGCGCCGGGGGTGTCCAGCAGCGCCAGGACCGGCTTGCCGAACTTTTCGGCCATCTTCATCAGGCGCAGGGCTTTGCGGTAACCCTCGGGGTTGGGCATCCCGAAGCGGCGGAACTTGCGTTCTTTGGTGTTGCGCCCCTTCTGCTGGCCGATGACCATGACCGTTCGGTCGCGCCCGCCGTAGGCGCTGCCGCGAAAGGTCGCTGGCCCGCCCACCACCGCGCGGTCGTCGCCGTAGGCGCGGTCGCCGTGCAGCTCGGTAAAGCCGTCGGTAAGCGCCTCGACGTAGTCGAGCGTGTAGGGCCGCAGCGGGTGGCGGGCGATCTGCACGCGCTGCCAACGAGTGAGGTCGCGGTAGATCGACTCGCGCAGCTTGTCGACGCGTTCTTCGAGGGCGCCGATCTCAGCGTCGAGGTCCACGCTCGGGTCCTGCTGGCCGCGAAGGGCCCGCATCTCGTCGAGCTTCTCCTCGAGTTCGTAGAGCGGTTCCTCGAAGTCCAGCAGGTGCTCGGAGAGGTCGCGGTCGGGCGTATTGGCCATGAGGTCCGCCGGGGGCGAGAGGGAAGGGCGGAAGAAGCGGCGCCGGACGACAGGCGGCACGCGGGAAACAAAAAGCTAATACTGGAACGACTCCAAACCAAACGGTACTCCAAACCAAACGGTCCGCAAACAGGTCTACCGGGGGGCGAAAGGCGCATCCGTTTCCCTGCCTCAAAAAGTGACCGCTTTTTATGGCAGACGAAGAGCCAATCCAGAGCCGATTAGGCCAAAGCTGAAGCCGACAGGTGCGCGAAAAAGTCGAAGCCGTCAAGACCAAAACCGAGGCGCGAGCCAAGCGCTCGGAGACCGGTGTCGCGCAGGCGAGTGTAAAATAAATGTAAATAAAATGCAGGCGACCGTTGAGACTCTTCAGGAGCAGGCCACGACTTCCTATTTCGTAGGAGCGTGTTTCGTAGAAGCGTGTTTCGTAGGAGCGTGCCGCGAATGGGTGAAGCTGGCCCTCGGTTTGCCTTTTGCAGCTTTCCTACATCCAGCGAGCAACCCTTGCGGACCCCTGGCTTTTCAAATGAGACCGTGTCCCATATGAGCCGCCGGATGCGAAGCCATGGGGCGCGAGCCGGCGCTTCCGAATACACTTCCGCTTCCGAATGCACTTTCCCGTTCCCTTCCGCAAAATGATGGCCAGTGAGAACGCCTCCGACGCAGAAGACGAGGAGCATCCTGCCGAAGCCGTAGACGAGATCGCCGGCCGGCTCGAGGATCTCGAGGACGGACGGGACGACGCCGAGGACGACGCTTCGGAGGAGGAGACCGGCGAGGTCGCCGGTTCAGGCGAGTCGGAGAACGAATCGTCGGAAAACAGCTCGCCCGAGGAGACGCCGGCAGGGGAGTACGAAGAGGAGGCGAGCGGGGGCTCTGCAGAGAAATCTGCAGAAAAAGCAGGGGGGCGCCGCATGCCCCAGCCCGACATCGAAGGGCCGGCCGATCCGGACGTGTTACTGGACGCCCCGGAGGTGTCGGTCGACGAGATC
>PXTS01000010.1 GCA_003022485.1 Bacteroidetes bacterium QS_8_68_28 | reverse complement strand
CGTCGTGGGCACGAGGACGGCGACCTGCTTGCCGTCCTGCACGGCCTTGAAGGCGGCGCGCACGGCCACCTCGGTCTTGCCGAAGCCCACGTCGCCGCAGACGAGGCGGTCCATTGGCGAGGCGTCTTCCATGTCTTCTTTCACCTTGCGCGTGGCCTTCGCCTGGTCGGGCGTATCCTCGAAGGCGAACGAGGCCTCCATCTCGCGCTGCCAGACGGTGTCTTTCGAGAAGGCGGTGCCTGTCGCGGCTTTTCGTTTCGCGTACAGCTCGATCAGGTCGCGGGCGATGTCTTTGACCTGCCCCTTCGTTTTGGCCTTCTTCTTTGCCCACTGGTCGGAGTTCAGGTTCGTCAGGCGCGGCTGGTGGCCCTCTTCGCTCTTGTACTTGCTGAGCTTGTGCAGCGCGCTGGTGTTGACGAAGAGCGTGTCTTCGCTCCGAAAGCGCAGGCGTACGGCTTCCTGCTTCTTTTCGCGCACGGTGATCTCGCGCAGGCCCGCGAACTTGCCGATCCCGTAGTCGACGTGCACGACGAAGTCGCCGGGCGTGAGGTTCTGAATGTCGCGCAGCGAGAGGCCGCCGGCGGTCGGCCGGCTCTTCTTGGTGGAGGGGCGGTGGTGGCGCCCGAAGATCTGGTGGTCGGTGTAGACGGCCAGCTCGGCGCTCGGCAGCTCGAAGCCTTCGTGCAGGCTCGCCTCGGCGGTGATACGCGCCCGGCCAGCGTCCACGTCGCCCTCCAGCAGCTCGCGCAGGCGCGCGACCTGTCCCTGACTGTCGCACAGCAGGCGTGCTCGATGCTGCGCCCGAAGGCGGGCTGCGAGTGTGCATTTGCTTCGAGCGTCTCCGCTTCTACATCGCCGGTAAAGGTGCCGAAGAGCAGGCGCGCGTACCGCTCGATTTGCGACTGGAGCGCGCTTGCAGGCAAATAGCGCGTTTCGGGGGCGGTCAACGGCTCCCCGTCGTTTTCGCGCTCGCCGAGCGCCTCGGCGTGGCGCTGCTCGGCGTCGGCGAAGCGCTCGGCGGCTTCTTCGAGGAGGCGCTTCTCGTCGAAGGTGGCCGCGAGCGCGGCGTCGGGGAGATAGTCGAAAAGCGGCACGCGCGGGCCGTTTTCGCCCCCCTCTTCGCGCTCCACGTTCGGCACCAGCCGCGTTTCGGTCAGGCGGCTGACGCTGCGTTGCGTGTGCGGGTCGAACTCGCGCAGGGAGTCGATCTCGTCACCGAAGAACTCGATGCGCACCGGGTACTCGCCCGCGAAAGGAAACACGTCGAGGATGCCGCCGCGGCGCGCGAGGTCGCCGGGTTCCTCGACGAACTCCACGCGCGAGAAGCCCTGCCCGTCGAGCCGTTCGATGAGCCGTTCGGGCGCGAGCGTCTGCCCGCGTTCGATGCGCAGGGTGTCCTGCTGGACGCCCTCGGGCGGGGGCACTTTTTCGAAAACCGCCTCGGCGCTGGTCACGACGATCCCGCCGAAGCCTTCGGAGAGCTGCTGGAGCGCGTCGGCGCGCGCGGTGAGCGGGGCGGAGGAAGCGATTTGCTCGTCGTCGTAGGGCGTCTGGCCGGTGGCCGGGAAGCGTAGAATGCCGCTGGGGTCCGAGGCGAGTGCTTCGAGGTCGCTCTGGAGGTAGGCAGCGGCGTCTTCATCCGGCATGACGGCCAGCAGGGGCGCGGTCCGGCCGTTGCGGGCGGGTGCTTTTTCGTGAAGGGCGCGCAGCAAAAACGCCGGCAGCGAGCCGGCGGCCGCTTCGATGCGGAGCGCGCCACCGGGCGTTGCGTTCCTTCGCCAAGCGTGCAGTTCGCCGGTCAGCGCAGCGCCGGCGACGCGGCGGTAGATCTCTTGAAGAGCCACTTTTGAGCGTGGGAGTGCGGGAGCGTGGGGGGCACACGCCGAAAGGCCGCGGCCGAGCGTTTCGACGGGCGGCGTAGCGGCGGGCGCGTGTCGTGGGATGGAGCGTGTCGTGGGATAGAAAGAGCGGGCGCCGCGCGTCGTTCGCGCGTGCGAGCGAAAAGGGCGTCAAAGGCGAGCGGCGGATCGCAGAAACCCGTCGCGCGGGAGATAAGTATCACGCTTGCGTTTCGTTCTCAGACGCCCGGCCGCCTTTCTCCATGCCCACGACGCTTCCGCGCACCGTCCGCGACGCTTGGGGGGAAGAGGTTGCCGACGAATTCTCCAGCTGGCTTGACGAGAACTTCCAGCAACGCACGGTCTCGCGCGATGAATTCCGCGAGATCCTCAGCCGGCTGGACGTGCTCGAAGAGCGCTTTGATCAGCAAGACGCGCGTTTTGAAGAGCGCCTCGAAGCCCAAAACAACCGTTTCGAAGAGCGCCTCGAAGCCCAAAACAAACATTTCGAAGAACGCTTCGACGAAGTGGGCGCGCGCCTCGACCGCATGGAGAAGCGCTTCGAGCGGCGCTTCGAGAGTATGGACGAGAAGCTCGACCGCATGAACGACCGCATCCTCTCGATGACGCGCTGGCTAATCGGCCTGCTCGTGCTGTTCGGGACGATGGTCACCGTGCTGCTGTCGATTGCGCAGTTCACCGGCTGAGTGCGATCCGCCGGGCACGCCCCCTCCTCAGCGCTCCGCAGACGCCGTTTCACAACGTTTCACGTGAAACCCCACTGAGCGGCGCCGCTGCCCTGCCCGGAGCGTTTCACGTGAAACATCGCTCTCGTCGGCTCGGGAGCGCCCCACCGCCCCGGCGGCGCGCGGGATCTCGCCCGCACCGCGATGGGCACGCGGTAGTCTTCGGTGTTAGCGGCGGTCCTCGGTGTTGATGGTGTGGAGGATCTCCTCGACCGAGACGGTGTCGATGCCTTCGGGGCGCGCTGCTCGGTGGCCGGCCGGTGTTTGACTTTCGTCGAAGAGAGGACGGAGGGCGCGGTCGGCGCGGCTACGGGGAAGCAGGCGAGGAGGAAGAGCGTCGGTAGAGCAAGATGCCGGCGCAGAGCGCCAGAAGAAAACCGACGCCGAAAGCGACGTTCCGTGCGCGCCGCCAGAACGGGACGCGCCCTTCCACCGCAAGCGGCGCGGGGAGGCCCGTGAGCTGCGCCCCGGCCCAGAAGAAAGGGCTGGCGCGCCCGGCCTCGGCCTCGTCGAGCAGGGAAAGCTGCGCCTTTTGCAACGCCACGTCGCGAGGCGCGCCGGCGGTCAGGTGGCGGTAAAAGGCGCGCGTGAGCTTTGCGGAAGCCTCGTCGGGGGTGCGCCAGAGGTGGGAGAGCGTGCTGGCGGCGCCGGTTGCGCGGAAGGCATACTGGAGGCTCTGCATCCCTTCGCCGGCGTGCCGTTCGCCGCGCGCGGTCTCGCAGGCGCTCAGGGTGACGAGCGGCACCGGGAGGCGGCGTTCCTGGAGCTCGGACAAGTGAAGCAACCCGTCCTTCGGGCGCGTGAGCGAGGTCGAGTCGGGGGCGGTCGGGTCGGGAGCGCGGGCGGGAGAAAGCACGAGCAGGCTCGACAGCGGCGAGCGCGGGCGCGCCACGGCGTGGGAAGCCAGGTGCAAGACGGCGGGACGGCGGGCGCTTTCGTAAAATGCGGTCTCCGTCGCGTTGCTGTCCAGAAAAACGCGGTGGCGTGCAAAGAGCGCAGCGGCGGTGCGCGCCTCGCGGGCGGCCCCCGGGAGCGCGGCGAGCGAGTCGAAGGGCGCGCGGGCGGGCACGTCATCGAAGTTCGTCTTGGCAAAAGCCAGAAAGCCGAGGGCACGCTCCCGGGAACGGTGCGAGGAATCCGGAGCCTGCCGCGCCCCCACGAGCAGGGTCGAGAGTTCCGTCGAGAGCGGGTGGCGGCGCAGCAGAAAGCCGGCCCGGCGGTAGGCGAAGCGCCCCGGCGCGCGGCGCGGGAGCAGGCCGAAGGGCAAACGGTAGAGCGGCCCGTCGGGAATGACCGTGAGCGGGCGCCCGCTGGGCACCAGCGCGTGTACCGGCTCCACGAGCGCGTCGTAGAGTCGCGCGAGCGGACGCAGGTCGAACCGCGTGGCTTCCAGCGACAGCTTTGGCCGGTCGCCCCGGGCCGAATCACTGCGAGCCGAACCGCCCCGCGCCAGGAGGGAATGGAACAGGGGGCTGGCCTCGCCCATGCGGCGGCGCACCGCCTCGGCCGTAACCGCGAGGGGCACGGCTCGCAACGTGTCGGCGGTGAGGACGAAAGCGTGCGAGCGGGTGGCGCGCCCGTCGGCGCTTTCGTCGAGGAAGTACGAGAGGAGCACGCGACGGCGCGAGGTCAGCGCCTTCCGCACGCGAGCGAGCCGAAGGGTGTCGCGCGGCGGCGGGAAGTCCAGCAGGGTCCGTCGTGCGGCGGTCAAGCGCGTGACGCGGTTTCGCAGGCGCCGGCGCTTCGGGCGCTCGCTCGCGCGACGAAGCTGCCGGCGCGCCTGCCCGAGCCGGGCCGCGAGGCTGTCGTGACGCCGGCGCCGCTCGGGCGGCATCGCGCGGGTGAGGCGGGACCGCGTGCGGAGGTCGCGCAGGTGGCGAGCGCGCGCCTTGGCGAGGACGCGAAAGGCCGCCTCGCGCTTTTTTTGGGCGAGGAGCGCGCGCACGAGGCCCCGGTACGGCGCGCGCCACTCGTCGAAGGCGGCCGTGGCCCAGTCGGTGGCGCGCAGAGAGGCGCGGTAGTCTTCGGTGACGGCGACGGCGCGGCGGTAGAAGCGCTCAGCGCGGGCGGGGGCGCGTCGCTTTTCGTAGAGGTTGCCGAGGTCCACGAACAGGCGGCGGCGATAGTCGTCGTGGCGCGCGTCTCCGGCCCGGCGCAGCGCCTCCCGATAGGCCGAGGCGGCGCGGTCGAGCCGGCCGGCCTCTTCGTAGAGCTGCGCCCGGTCGTATTGCAGGACGAACGACCAGTGCGCCTCGCCGGTGCGCTCGGCCAGGCGGGCGCCCCGGTTCAGGTAGCGCTCGGCCGTCTCCGGGGCTCCGAGGCTGCCGTGCGCATCGGCCAGGAGCGAGAGGGCGTGAAGGGAGGTTTCCCGGTCCTTTTTTTCCTCGGGGAGCCGCTCCAGAAGCGAAAGAACCTTGTCTGCCAGGCGGGCCGCCGCGCGCCAGTCGGCCTCGCGCGGGGCGTCGGTGCGCTCGGGCGCCTCCAGAAGCAGGTCGGCGCGCGCGACCAGCACCTCGGCCTGCAGCCGGGTCGTTTCGGGACCGCTCGCGTCCAGCGCGCGCAGCAGCGAGTCAGCCTGCCGGAAACGGGGCTGCGCCGCATCGAAGGCGCGCAGGCGCTGGTAGAGCGCTCCCGCATCCACCAAGAGGTTCGCGCGCGTTCGCGGCGCCGTCGCCGAGGTGTAGGCGATCGCCCGTTCGTAGTCGCGCGCGGCCTGCGAAAGACGGCCTTGAACGTAATGCAGGTACCCGCGCTGGCGGTGCATGGCGCGGAACCAGAGCGAGTCGGAAGAGGCCTCGAACGTGCGAAAGAACGTCTCGAAACGCGTAAGCGCGATTTCGTACTGCCCGGTACTACGCAGCGCGAGCACCTCCCAGTAGTAGAGCCGGAGGCGCCGCTCGCGCTTCGCGCGGGGGCCGTAGCAGCGTCGCGTGCGCGGCGCAAGCGTAGCGACTTTCTCGAACGTCCCCGCCGAGCGAGCCGCCTCGGTGCGCGCGAACAGCCGGTCGCAGGAGTCTGGGGGCGCCGCGCCGGGGAGCGTCAGCAAAAGGGCCAGCAGAGCAGCGGTCATCGGGGACGAGTGGAAGGCGTAAGTTGCAATAGAAAGGGGGAAATGATAAATATATAAATGAAATGGGCATGAAGTCGAGCATCCTGTCTTTCCTCACCCCCAATATCCAATGAGTGCCTCCTCACTTCCAACCGCCGACCCCGACGGCAACGGTGGCAACGGCGGCAACGGCGGAAAGACCGATCCCGACGATCCCCGGAGCGACCCCGACGATCCCCAGGGCGACCCTGACGACGGAGCGCCCGCGGAGTCGTCCCCGCGCAGGGCGGCCTGCCCTGGGGGACGTTTCGCACGCCGCGCCGAACGCCTGGCGGGAAGGCTCGTACCTTTCGCGCCGCTGCCCCGACGAAAGCGCGCCTGCGCTGCCGATGGTTCTCCGATCGCTCCGCCTCCGCTCGTTCCGCGCCCACGTCGAGACGGAGATTCGCTTCGCGCCAAAGGTCAACCTGCTCTACGGTCCCAACGGCGCGGGCAAGACCAACGTGCTGGAGGCGGTGCATTACCTGTGCCTTTCGAAGAGCTTCCTCGCCGCGCGCGACCGCTACGCCCTCCGCCAGGGCAGCCCCTACTTCGAGGTCGAGGGGCAGTTTGAGAAAAACGGCGAGGCGGGCGCGCCGGGCCGCGAGCGCGAAGCGCGCCTCGTCTACGTCCCAGGCGAGGGCAAGAAGATGTTCCTCGGCGGCGCGCCCCTCGACCGCCTGGCCGACGTGGTGGGCCGCTTGCCGGTGGTCGTCTTTTCGCCCGGCGACATCGCGCTCACCGCCGAGGGCCCGAAGGAGCGGCGCAAGTTCGTCAACAACATCCTCAGCCAGGAGCGCCCCGCCTACCTCGACGACCTGATGAAGTACCGCCGCGCGCGCCGCCAGCGCAACGAGGTGCTCAAGGAGTACAAAAAGCGCGGCCCGTCCCCGCCGGCGCACCTCGTCGAGCCGTGGACCGAGGAGCTCGTGGCGCTGGGCAGCCGCATCATCCAGCGCCGCCGGCAGTTTCTCGACGCCTTCGCCGGGCACCTCGAGACCGCCTACGCCCACGTCGAGGCCGCCACCGAGCGCCCCACCGTCGAGTATGACGCCCTCGCCGACTTGCCCGACGGGGCTGCCGTCGAGGACATCGCCGATGCGTTTCGCGACGCGCTGGAGCGCACGCGCCGGGGAGAGGAGCGGAGGGGGCGCACCCTCGTGGGCCCGCAGCGCGACGAGCTGGTCTTTCGCCTCGGGGAGCTGGAGGTGCGGCGCTACGGCTCGCAGGGCCAGCACCGCACCTTCGGGATGGCCCTCAAGCTCGCGCAGTATTTCTACCTGCGGGAGCGCCTCGAAGAGCCGCCGCTCCTGCTGCTCGACGACGCCTTCGGCAAGCTCGACGCCGAGCGCACGGCGGCGTTTCTGGATCTGCTCAAGTCCGACGAGATCGGGCAGAGCCTCGTCACGGCCACCGGGCGCGCCGCCTTCGACGCGGACGTGCCATTTGGCGAGAGAACGCACCGCGCGCTTCGTGTGGAGGGAGGGGCGGAGGGCGCGCAGGTGCACCCGCCGCGCCGGGAGGCAGCGTGACTGCGCCGCCACGTGAAGCGCCGGTGCAAATTGTGAGAACCCTGTCTCCGCACAGCACGTGCGGACCTGTCGGATTCGTTTTTGCTTTGAACGAATCTCGCAAGGCTCGCCTCACGCCGTTCCCCGCGTGGCCGCCGTCGACGCGCGTTTTTGGACGACGGCTTTTCGTATCGTTCTTTCCCCAGCTTCCTGCATTCCCATGCCCGCTTCCCGACCTCGCGCCACCGCCTCGCGCACGGCGTTTCATGTGCAACGATGCGCCGCCCGCTTGCACCGCTCCCTGCTTCTGGTGGTGCTGGCGGTGGGCCTGATCGGCGGCACGACCGGCTGCGTCTCGACGGGGACCAATCCGGTGAGCGGCAACGAGCGCGTTTACGGCTACTCCTGGGAAGAGGAACAGGAGTTGGGCGCGAAGTCGCACAAGCAAATCAAGGCGCAGTACGGGGTCTACAACGAAGGGGGCGAGGCGCAGCAGTACGTCGACGACGTGGGCAAGCGCGTGCTCGCGGAGAGCGACCTGCGCGGCCCCGACACGCAGGCGAAGTTCCGCAACACCGATTTCGAATTCACTGTGCTGGACAGCCCGGTCGTCAACGCCTTTGCGCTCCCCGGCGGTTACGTCTACGTCACGCGCGGGCTCATGTCACACCTCAACAATGAGGCGCAGCTGGCCGTGGTGCTGGGGCACGAGATCGTGCACGTGGCCGCGCGGCATGCCTCTGCGCAGGCCGGCAAGCAACAGCTCGGCCAGCTGGGCCTGATCGCGGCGGCCATCGGCGGGCAGGCGGCCGGACTTCCGGGCGGGCAGATCGCGCGCCTCGGGCAGCAGGCCACCAAGCTGCTCTTCCTCGAATACAGCCGCGACAACGAGGAGGAGTCCGACAAGCGCGGCGTGGAGTACGCCGCCAAGGCCGGCTACAAGGCCAGCGAGGGCGCCGAGTTCTTCCGCACCCTCAAGCGCCTTCAGGAAAAGCGCGGCCAGACGCTCCCGACGTGGCAGTCCACCCACCCGGATCCCGGCAACCGGCGCGCGCGCATCCCCAAGCTGGCCCAGCAGTACAGCGCAGGATCGCGGGTCGGGCAGGAGAAATACCTGAACGTTATCGACGGCCTGGTCATGGGCGAGAACCCGCGCAACGGCTACGTCGCCTCCGGCACGTTCTTTCATCCCAACATGCAATTCCGCTTTCCCGTCCCGTCGGGATTCAACGTGGACAACACGCCCCGGCAGGTGGTCATGGCTGAGCAAAATCAGCGTGCGCAGATGGTCTTCCGCCTCAGCGAGGGGTCCTCGGCGCAGGAGGCGGCGCGCAAGGCCGCCCGGCAGCTTCAGCAGAAACAGGGCGTGCGCATCGCCGACGACGGCCGCGCCGAGTCGAACGGCCTGCCGGCCTACTACCTGCTCATCGAGGCACAGTCGCAGCGCCAGCAGGTGCGCGCGCTGATGTACTTCGTAGAGTACGATGGGCAGGTCTTTCTCTTTCAGGCCGCCGCGCCCGCGCAGGCCTTCTCCCGCTACGAAGACACGTTCCTGCAAACGATGCGCGGCTTCGGCCCGTTGCGCGACGAAAGCCGCCTCGACGTGGAGCCGTTGCACCTGGAAGTGCGAGAGGCCGACCGCACCGACCCATTCAGCGAGTTTGCTGGGGGCGGGTACGAGTTGGCCGGGATCGACGAGCAGGACCTGGCGATCATCAACCAGGTGGAGATGAATCAGACCATCCAGCGCGGCAACCTGCTGAAGCTGCCGGCGCGGTAGTAGGATGGGGAGAGGTTTGAAGGGGAGAGGGAGCGTTTCTTACCAGCAGACGCTCCTTCGCCCCTCTTTCCTTCCCACTTTCCGTGCAGGCAAAGCGACTTTTCGGGCGGGCGTAGCGAGCCCCGCTCCAGCGGGCGCACGCGATCCACAAACCTTCTTACCCTCCCACCGTCGTACCATCTTCCACCGGGTCAGGGGCGTCCTCGGCGTCGGAGGGGGGGATGACGGTGCCTTCGCCGCCGAGGGCCATCTGCCCGTCGTGGTAGATGTAGACGCGCACCTTCAGGTACTGGCGCTTCTCGATCTTCTCGGAAATCTTGATCTCGACGGTCACGTCGCTGTTGACGGGCACCGGGCGCAAAAAGCGGCACGAAATGCCGACCGCCACGCTCCCGTGGCCGGGAAAGTCGCGCCCCAGCACCTTCGAGATCAGCCCCAGCAGGAAGACGCCGTGCACCACGCGGTGCCCGAAGCGCGAGCCCTTGGCGTACTCCTCGTTGACGTGGATCGGGTTGTCGTCGCCGGTGATGTCGGCGAAAGTCTGCACGTCGTCCTCGCTGATGAAGCGGTCACTCTGGAAGGAGTCGCCGACCTCGATGCTTTCGTAGGTGTTCATAGGGAGCGCGTGAGAAGGAGGGCGCGAGAAGCGGCTGCCCAAAAGGGCAACGTGCAGCAGCGGGTACAATAAACGAACCCGCCCGCGCAATAGAAACCGCCGCGCGGGCAAACAGCGGCGCCCCGCCCGCGTTGCATTTCTTTGAAGAAGTTCGCGCCCGACCGTCGTTTGTCATCGCCTGGGTCCGTATGAACCGCCTTTTCGAGGCGCTGCGCCCGCTCATTCAGGGAGTCGTGCGCTGCGCCGGCTGGGTCGTGGGCGCCGCCGCGCTCCTGACCGTCGCCTCGCTGTACCTCGCGCAACACCTGCGTATCGACACGGACTTTGCCAAGCTCCTGCCCGCCGATTACGACAGCGTGCAGGCGCTCAATGAACTGCGCCGCACCGTCGGCGGGGAGAGCGGGGCCGCCGTGGCCGTCGAGAGCCCGTCCTTCGAAGACAACAGGCGCTTCATCGAGGACCTCATCCCGCAGGTCCTCCAGGCGAAAGGCAAAGGCTACGAGCAGCCGTTCTTTCGCCGCGCGGAGTACGAGCGCGACGCCGACTTCCTGCGCGACAACGCCCTCTACTTCGCTTCCGACGCCGAGCTGGACACCCTCGAGGCCTTCCTCGACGATAAGGTCCGCGATGCGAAAGAGGAGGCCAACCCCTTCGCCCTCGACCTCCAGGTGGAAAGCGCACCGGCGAAAAAGGACAGCAGCGACGAGCGCCTCAAGCAGATCTACCGGAACCTCACGGTGAGCCGCTACACCGTGAGCCCGGACAGCACGGTGATGGTCGTGAAGTTTTATCCCACCGGGACGCAGACGAACGTCGGCTTCATCGGCGACGCCTACGCCGCGCTGGAGCGGGAGGTCAGCGCGCTGGAGCCCGACTCCTACAACGCGCAGATGGACGTGACGCTGGCCGGGCGTCTGTTGCGGCAGCGCGTGGAGGTGAAGGCCATCCAGAACGACGTGCTGGGCTCTTTCGGCTACGGCGTCTTGGCAGTGGTCTTGTTCGTCACGCTCTACTTTTTCTACAAAGCCTACCGCGCCCGCACCGGCGGGGCCTTCGACGGGCGTGTGCTGTGGGAGGAGGTGTTGCGCACGCCGCTCCTGGCAGTCGTCATCGCGCTGCCGCTCATCATGAGTTTGGCGTGGACCGGGGCGGTCGGATACCTGGCCTTCGAGACCCTGAACCTGATGACCGCCACGCTGGGGCTGGTGCTCTTCGGGCTCGGCATCGACTTCGGCATCCACTTCTACGCCCGCTACACCGAGGAGCGCGCCACCGGCGCCGGCGTGGCCGAAGCCGCCGAGAAGACCTTCGCCAGCACGGGCCAGGCCATCGCCGTGGGCGCCTTCACGACGGCGGCGGGCCTCTTCGTCCTCAGCGTGGCGGACTTCAAGCTGGTGCTGCCGGCGCTCCTGTCGCTCTTTGAGGGCGTGCGGCTCCTGGATCTGGGCCCGGCGCGCACCGAGGCGCACGCCCCGCGCGGCGGCGGACGCTTCCCGGCAGCCCGACCCATCGTGGGCGTGAGTACAGCAGCGGCGGCGGCGGGCCTGGCGCTCGCGCTCCTCGGCTTCGTCAATTTCCAGTACGACTTTGGAAAGCTGGAGCCGGAGTACACCGAATACGACGCCAAGCAGGAGGTCGTCGAGCGCGCCACCAGCGCCAGCTCCACCGGCGGGGGCAGCAAGCCCAACAATCCCGCCTACATTCTCACCGACGACCGCAACGAGGTGGCGGCCGTGACGAAGGCCGTGCGCGAAAAGATGAAGCGCGACACCCTCTCCCCGACGATCCACAGCGTCGAGAGTCTCCAGGAGCGCTTCCCCCTACAAGAAGACAGCGCCCGCGCCAAGCTGAACCGCATCGCCGACATTCGCGCCCGGCTCAATGAAAACAAATACTTAAAGCGTGACTCCTCGCGCGATATGCAGCGCCTGCGCCGCGCCGCCGGGACGCGCCGCCCCATTCCCACCGACCGCGTGCCGGACTACCTGAAAAGCCGCTTTACCAGCAAGCAGGGCGAGGTGGGGGGCTTCGTGATCGTCTACCCGTCGGTCGGCCTCTCGGACGGAGAGCAGTCCATCGCTTTCCGCGAGGACATCGGTACCATCGAAACGGAGGACGGGCGCGTCTACCATGCCGGCTCGACGAGCCTGGTGGCCGCCGCCATGCTCGACCTCATGATCGCCGAGGCCCCCTGGATGGTGCTGGCGACCTTCGCAATCGTGGTGGGCCTGATGGGGGGGAACTTCCGCTCGGGGCGGTGGGCGCTCCTGGCGCTCGTGCCGCTGGTGGTGGGGGTGATCTGGATGCTGCTGGTGATGGCGCTGACGGGGGTGCAGCTGAACTTCTACAACCTCGTG
>PXTS01000009.1 GCA_003022485.1 Bacteroidetes bacterium QS_8_68_28 | reverse complement strand
AGCCGCCGGAGGGCCGCTTCTACGTCGAGGGCACGCTGGAAGCGACCGCCGAGCAGGACCGCGCGGCCGAGGTGCTGGGCGAGACGCCCACGGGCGGCTACGTCACGCTCGGCGTCAAAGGCGGCCTCGAGGTGGGGCGCGGCGTCTCGCTCGAAGGCGGCGTGACCAACCTCACCGACACCGCCTACGTCAACCACCTCAACGCGAAGAACCCGTACTCCGGCGCGCCGATTCCCGAGCCGGGGCGCGTCCTCTTCGTGGGCGTAGCGTACGACTTCTGAGGACGGCGGACCCCGAGCGGTGAACCCCGAACGGTGAACCGCAGGCCGGCGCGAGCGAGCAGGACGGATCCTGCTCGCCCCCGGCTCCGTGAAATTCCCCTTCGCAAATGCATTCCCCCGCCGACCACCGAAAACCACTCGACCATGATTCGATCCGCTTCCGCTCCGAAAATCCTCATCTTGCGGGGCCGACACCGCAACGACCGACACCGCGACGGCCGACACCGCGACGGGGCCCGCCGGGCCGTCTGCAGGGACCGTCGTCCAGGTGGCGCAAAACGACACGCTCGGCGCCTACCTGACCGACGCGGACGGCCGCGCGCTCTACCTGTTTCTCAAAGACGAGCAGGACAGCGGCGAGAGCACCTGCTACGACGCCTGCGCCGGGGCGTGGCCGCCCTTCACCGCCGAGCAGGGCGCCCCGTCGGTTTCCGGCGCGGCGGCGGATTCGCTGCTGAGCACCTTCGAGCGCCGCGACGGCTCGATGCAGGTGGCCTACAACGGCTGGCCACTCTACTACTTCGCCAAAGACCAGGGCTCCGGCCAGCTCGAAGGGCAGGACATCGAGGGCTTCGGGGCGGAGTGGTACCTCGTCACGCCGCAGGGCACCGAGGTGCACGCCAATTCGTGATTCGTCCGCTCGCTCGATAGTAGATGGTGGAGGGTTTTCATCCGGCAACGCGCTTGCCGATGAAGAACCATCTCCCATCCACAATTCACGAACGAGCACTTCCCTGCCCAACCGAAGCACTCGCTCGCTTGAGCAATCGCCTTTCAAAAAGAATCTACCTGATCGGCGCGGGGCTGGCGCTGGCCTTGCTCGTCATCGCCGCCGGGGCTCTGCTGATGCTTCGCCAGCGCGGCGCGGGCGGCTACGACGTAAAAGGCCGCGTGGTCGGCTTCAGCGACGACCCGCGCCGCCTGATCGTCGAGCACGAGGCCATCGAAGGCTACATGCCCGCCATGACGATGCCGCTCGTGGCGAAGGACTCCACCGCGCTGGACGGACTGGCGGTGGGCGACGCCATTGGCTTTCGGCTTCACACGGAGGCGGACAGTTCGTGGATCACCGGCGTCGAGCGCCTGCCCGACACCGCCGTCGCGCGGCATCCGGCCGGCCCGGTTCGGGCGGGCGCCGCGAACGGCCCACAGACCGGCGCGCCCCAGCCGGTCCGCGTGGGCGTCGAGGTCCCCGGCTTCACCCTTTCGCAAAACCAGAACGGCAAGCCCGTCCGGCTCGCCGACTACCGGGGCGACGTCCTCGTGCTCACGTTCATCTACACGCGCTGTCCACTGCCGGACTACTGCCCGCTGATGTCGAAGCGTTTTGCCACCCTCCAGGAGCAGATCCCGCCAAAGCTAAAGGAGCAGGTCGAGCTGCTCTCCATCAGTTTCGACCCCGAGTACGACACGCCCTCGGTGCTCACCGACTACGCCGCGCGCTACACGGGCGACCTCTCGAACTGGACCTTCGCCACGGGTACGAAAGAGCAAATCGAGCGCGTGACGGGGCTTTTCGGCGTCTTTACCGAGCAGGAAGGCGGGCAGATTACCCACAACCTCACCACCGCGCTGATCGGGCCGGAGGGAACGCTACGTGAAGTCTGGCGCGGCAACGACTGGCAACCCGCCGACGTGGTGGCAGACATCAAGCGCGTGGCCGGCCCCGCGAGCGCCCGGGCAGCGCCGACTGCTTCCCAGCGCACGCCGTGACCAGCGCACGCCGTGAAGGGGGACACGCCGTGAAGGGTGAAAAGCATGAAAGCCGGCGGCCCGGCACTGTCCGAAAAGCAGCGCGCTGCCTAATCTTGTACAAGGTGTCGGTTTCTTCCTGAGGACGCTCGCACTGTCGCTTTATGGACTTTGTGGAATGGGACTGGCCGGCCTACGCGAAGTGGCTCTTCGTCACCGAGCCGGCCATCGCGGCGGTGACGCTCACCGCGGTGGGGATCTACCTCAGCGTTGTTCTGCTGACGCGCCTACACGGGCTGCGCAGCTTCTCGAAAATATCGAGCTTCGACTTTGCCATCACCGTGGCCATCGGCTCGACCATCGCCAGCACGGTCGTTCTCGAATCCGTTTCCTTGCTGAAAGGGGCCGTGGCGCTGGCGGCGTTCTACACCGTGCAGTTTGCCGCCGCTTCTCTGCGCCAGCACGTGCCGGGCTTCAGCGCCGTGCAGGACAACAAAGCGCTGCTTTTGATGGCCGGGAGCGAGGTCCTCGACGAGAACCTGCGCCGCGCCCAGATGACGCGCGGCGACCTGCGCTCGAAGCTGCGCGGGGCCAACGTCGTCCATGAAGACCAGGTGCGTGCGGTCGTCATGGAAACGACTGGTGACGTGTCGGTCATCCACGCCGCCCCCGACGGCCCCGACCTCGACCCTGCTCTGCTCGACGGCGTGCGCGACGCCGACCGCTTGCGCGGCAGGCCCAACGTCGCCGCAGACGAGAACGAGTCGGAGGGGCGCGCCCCGTAGCCCCGCTCCCGAAAAGAGTAGCCCTGCTCCCGAAAAGAAACGAACGCTTCCCTTGCCCATCCCAAGCCATCGCCATGAGCAACCTCATCGCCTCGATTTCCGGTATTCGCGGCGTCTTTGGCGACGGCCTCGACGCCGAAGTGCTCGCCCGCTACGCCGCCGCCTACGGCACGTGGGCACGCCGCCGTGCCGAGAACGCCGGCGTGGAGCCGAACATCATCGTCGGCCGCGACGCGCGCACGACCGGACCGGTGTGCACCCAGATCGTCGCCGCCACGCTGCGCACCTGCGGCCTGGACGTGGTAGACGCCGGCCTCGCGCCCACGCCGACCGTCGAAATGGCCGTGCTTCTCGAAGAGGCCGCCGGCGGGATCGTCCTCAGCGCCTCCCACAACCCGGCGAAGTGGAACGCGCTCAAGCTGCTCAACGAAAAAGGCGAGTTTCTTTCCGATAAGGCCGGCCGAGAAGTCCTGCGCCTCGCCGATGAGGGCGGTGCGGAAACGGCAAGCCACGACGCCGTCGGCGGCTTCTGCGAAAAGAACTTCTTGGGCGCCCACGTCGACGAAATTCTCGCGCGCGACTTCATCGACGCGGGGCAGATCGCCGAGGCGAACCTGTCGGTCGTAGTGGACGGGATCAACTCCGTCGGCGCCGTTGCGCTCCCGCGCCTGCTGGAGCGTTTCGGCATCGAAGGCGACCGCCTCACCGTGCTCAACGCCGAGCCGACGGGCCGCTTCGCGCACCCCGCCGAGCCGCTGCCGGAGCACCTGACGGGTCTCACCGAAGCCGTCGCCGAAAATGGCGCGGACCTGGGCCTCGCGGTGGACCCCGACGCCGACCGCCTCGCGCTCGTCGACGACGCCGGCGCCTACGTCAGCGAAGAGCTCACGCAGGTCGTCTGCGCAGATTTCCTCTGGCGGCAGCGCGGCGGCGGGCCCTTTGTCACGAACCTGTCGAGCTCGCGTGCCATCGAGGACGTGGCCGCACGCTATGGGCGCGAGGCCGAGGTGCACCGTTCGGCCGTCGGTGAGATCAACGTGGTCGAGAAGATGAAAGAGGTCGGCGCGATCCTCGGTGGGGAGGGCAACGGCGGCGTCATCCTGCCGGAGCTGCACTACGGACGCGACGCGCTGGTCGGCGCCGCGATGGTCCTCCAGCACCTCGCCTCCGAAGGCACGGCGATGAGCGACGTGCACGTGGACCTGCCGCGCTACACCATCGTCAAGGACAAGCTCCCGCTGGACGGAATGCACGCGGAAGCGCTCCTGGAGCAAATGGCCGACCGCTATTCCGGCGAGCAAATCTCGACGGTAGACGGCGTCAAGATCGACTTCGCGGACGGCTGGGTGCACCTGCGCCCTTCCAACACCGAGCCGATCCTGCGCGTCTACGCCGAAGACGTGACCGAAGAGGCCGCCCGCCGGCGTGCCACGCGCTTCAAAGAAGAGCTCCAGGAACTGGCGCCCTGAGTGTTGGAGTGCGCGGGTGCTGTAGTACGTCTCGAAGGAGAGTACGTCTCGAAGGTCAGCACTGGAGCATCGCAGTACCGTCGCGCCCGAGCACCAGAACACACCAGAACCCTATGGCGAAATACGACCTTTTCGTGATCGGCACCGGGCTGGCCGGGCAGGACGTGGCCGGCGCCTGCGCCGAGGCGGGCTGGGACGTGGGCATCGCCGACGCGCGCCCCTTCGGCGGCACCTGCCCGCTGCGCGGCTGCGACCCGAAGAAGGTGCTCGTCCACGCTGCCCACGTGGCCGACCAGGCGCGCCGCCTCGACGGCTACGGCCTCGAAAGCAACCCGCGCATCGACTGGGACGACCTGATGGCCTTCAAGCGCACCTTCACCGAGCCGGTCCCCGACGGCGTGGAAGAAAACTTCGCGGAAGCGGGCATCGACTACTTCCACCAGCCGGCCCGCTTCACCGGCGCGCGCACCCTCGACGTCGGCGAAACGGCCGTCGAGGCGGAGCACGTGCTCATCGCCACCGGGGCCGAGCCGGTCACGCTGGGCATTGAGGGAGAGGAGCACTTCACGTACAGCGACGACTTTCTGGAACTGGAGGCGCTGCCGGAGCGCCTCGTCTTCGTCGGCGGCGGCTACGTCTCGATGGAGTTCGCGCACCTGGCGGCTCGCGCCGGGGCCGAGAAGGTGACGGTGCTGGAAACGACCGACCGCATCCTGCAAAACTTCGAGGCGGGGGCTGTCGAAGCCGTCGCCGCTGCCACCGACGCGCTGGGCGTGGACATTCGGACCGGTCGGCAAGTAGAGGCCATCGAAGCGGACAGCGCCGGTTTTGCTGTTATTGCAAAGGAAAAAACCGGCGAGGCTGAAAGCTACCGCGCCGACGCGGTCGTGCACGGCGCCGGGCGCGTCCCCGCCCTCGGCGCCCTCGACCTCGACGCCGCCGGCATCGAACGTACTGAGGACGGCCGCCTCGTGCTCGACGAGAACCTGCGCTCGGCCAGCAACGCGGCCGTCTACGCCGCCGGCGACGCCGCGCAGCAGGGGCCGCCGCTCACGCCCGTCGCTCACCTCGACGGCCGCGCGGTCGAGAAGGCACTTCTGGAAGACGGCGAGCCGCCGCGCTACGAGGGCACGCCGACGGTCGTCTTCACCACGCCGCGTCTCGCCTCGGTGGGCTTCACCGAAGCGGCCGCGCGCAAGCAGGGCTTCGACCTGGACGTGAAAAGCGGCGACGCCTCCGGCTTTTACACCGCGCGCCACCGCCGCCAGGAGCACGCCTTCTACAAGGTCATCGCCGAGGCGGGCAGCGGGCGCATCGTAGGGGCGCACCTGGCTTACCCGAACGCGCACGAGGCCATCAACGTCTTCGCTCAGGCGGTTCGCCACGGCCTTGCCGTCAATGACCTCAAAGCCAGCGTCTACGCCTACCCGTCTGCTGGCTCCGACGTGCAGGCAATGCTTCCCTGAAGGACCGCAGACGGCAGCCCGCCGTTTTTCAAAAGCGGCGTATCGGTTCGAAAGACCGCCGGAAGAGACGGTGCAGAAAAATCTTGTTGCGAAGAGCCTGTATGCGCCGCGCAAGGATGCAGCGGGCCGGGGCGGAAATCCGGAAAAGGGGCCTTCCGAGCGGGTCGCGCGCTGCCGCGAACGGCTTTTTCAAAAGCGTAACCCGATCCCTCGACTCGGGAGGCACCACACACACCTGCTTTCGTTATCTCGCTGAAGACGCAATAGTGGCGGAACGTTTTCACCGGAGCGAGTAGCCTTGGAGAAGGCCAGTGGCGCGTCCCCCAGCGGGACGCCCGACCGAAAAATGCCATGAGTGAGCCGCACCTCACGCGAGACGAACTGCTGAGCGAAAATCGGCGCCTGCGGGATGCGCTGGCCCGAGAACGGGCCGCCGGCGAGCCCTCGGGGGCGGCTGCTGGGAAGGGGCCGTCCGAAGCCTCCCCCTCCGCCGAGGAGGACCTCCCGCGAGCAAGCGAGACGTTGTTCCAGCGCCTCTTTCGCGCCAGTCCCGTGGCGCTCACGCTGAGCGACTTTGAGGAAAAGCGCTTCATCGACGTCAACCCGGCGATGTGCCGCCTCACCGGGTACGAGCGCGGCGAGCTGCGGGGCCGCTCCTTCGCTGGAATGGACCTCTGGGAGGACCCCGGCGAGCATGAGGAGGTGAGGGCGCGCCTCGACGCCGAGGACGCGCTGCACGACCGCGAGATGCGTTTGCGAACCAAGACGGGCGAAACGCGCGAGCTGCTGGCGTCTTTTCAGCGGCTCCGCGTGCGGGGGACGGAGGCGCTGCTGAGCGTGCTCGCGGACATCAGCGCGCGCAAGCAGGCCGAGCGGTCGCTGCACGAGGCCCGGCAGGAAACGAAACGCGCTCACGAGCAGGCGCAGGACCTGGCGCAGTTTCGCTCCAGCGTCATCACCAACGTGACGCATGAGGTGCGCACACCGCTGACGGTTATTCTCGGCTTCACCTCCATCCTGCGCGAGGGCGTCGACGGCTCGCACCGCCGCTTCGTCGATCTCATCGAGCGGAGCGGGCAGCGCCTGCTGATGACCCTCGACTCGATCCTGGATCTCGCGCAGCTGGAGAGCGGCACGCTCGACGTGGACGCCTACCCGCAAAACGTCCTCGACGTCGCCGACAACGTGGCCAACACGACCCGTCCGTTTGCGGAGGAAAAGGGCCTCACCTTCGAGACGCACTTGCCCAATGAGGCGCTCTGTGCCGAGGTCGACGCCGAACTGCTCGCGCGGGCCCTGGGCCACCTGCTCGACAACGCCGTCAAGTTCACCGACGAGGGACGCGTGTCCCTGCGCGCCCACGCCGAGGGAGAACGCGTGTTGCTGAAGGTCGTCGATACCGGCATCGGCATCGACGAAGAGTTCGTGCCGCAGCTTTTCGACACGTTCTCGCAGGAGTCCAGCGGCATGGAGCGCGACTACCAGGGCTCGGGGATGGGGCTCACCGTCGCCACGCGGCTCGTGGAGCGCCTGGGAGGAGAGGTGCGCGCAGAGAGCCGGAAAGAGGAAGGAAGCACGTTCACCGTCGCCCTGCCCCGGGCCGAGTGCGCTTCCAGCCCGCCGCCGTCCCTGCACGCGAAGGCGGCATAGCGCAGGCCGATCCGCGCTTTTCTTCTCTGCTTCCCGCGCCTCGCGCATGGAACCGCTGCTCTCCACCACCTCCGAGGTCGAGGCCCCACGCCTCTTGCAGGAACTGACGTTTCTGTACTTTGTGGTGGCCTACGGCACCGACGAAGAACTCGCCGACGCCGAGCGTCGGGAAGTGACCGACCGGCTCTGCGCGCGCTACCCCGACCTGAAGCGCGCGACCGTGCAGACCGCCGCGATGAAAGCGATGGCGCGCTTCGCGGACACCGGCGACGTGATGGACGAGGCCGAGCGCCTCGCGAGGCGCCTCAAAAGCGAGCTGCCCGAGCCGGCCCGCCGCCTGCTCTACGAAGACCTCGCTCGCGTGGCCGAAGCCGACGGCCACGTGCTGGCGGCCGAGGAGGCCATGCTTGCGCGCCTCGCCGAGGTTTGGGAACTGGACGGTGGAGGGTCGACGATGGACGGCTGATCGCGTTGCCCGCGCGCGCCGCTCGAACGGTGTAGGAATAGAAAAAGCGGAGCCGCCTGTTTGTCGGCGACTCCGCTTTCGTTCTGCGTCCAGCGCGAAGGGCTGGGGCGCGAAGGTCCCGAGCGGTTTACATCATGCCGCCCATGCCTCCCATGCCGCCCATGCCGCCCATGCCGGCCGGCATGCCGCCTCCGCCGCCTGGGGCGCCGCCGCCGCCTCCGCCGCCGCCGCCGTCGTCGTCGTCATCGGCGTCTTGCTCCTCGGCCACGACCGTTTCGGTCGTCAGGAGCAGGCCGCTGACGGATCCGGCGTTTTCGAGCGCGGAGCGCGTCACCTTCGTCGGGTCCAGCACGCCGGCGTCGAGGAGGTTTTCGTACTCCTCGGTGCGCGCGTTGAAGCCGTAGTCGTCGCTGCCGTCTTCCTTGATGTTCTGCACGACGATGGAGCCCTCAAAGCCCGCGTTGTTGGCAATGTGGCGCGTCGGGTCTTCGAGAGCGCGACGCACGATGTTGACGCCGATCTGCTGGTCCTGGTTGACCGTATCGGCGTCGTCGAGGGCGTCGAGCGCGCGAAGGTAGGCTACGCCGCCGCCCGGCACGATGCCTTCTTCGACGGCCGCGCGGGTGGCGTTGAGGGCGTCTTCTACGCGGGCCTTCTTTTCTTTCATCTCCGGTTCGGTCGCAGCCCCGACGTTCAGGACGGCGACGCCACCGGCGAGCTTGGCCACGCGCTCCTCGAGCTTCTCGCGGTCGTAATCGCTCGTGGAGTTTTCGGTCTGTTTCTTGATCTGGTTGATGCGAGCGGTGATCTGGTCCTCTTCGCCCGCGCCCTCGACGATGGTCGTGTCGTCGCTGTCGATGACGACGCGGCCGGCCTTGCCCAGCATCTCAGTCGTGGCGTTCTCGAGCTGGTAGCCGCGCTCCTCGCTGATGACGGTGCCGCCGGTCAGCACGGCAATGTCTTCGAGCATCGCGTCGCGGCGGTCGCCGAAGCCGGGCGCCTTCACGGCGGCCACGTTCAGCGTGCCCCGCAGCTTGTTGAGCGCCATCGCGGCGAGGGCTTCGCCTTCCACGTCCTCGGCGATCACCAGAAGCGGCTCGCTCATCTGGGCGACCTTTTCGAGGACCGGAAGGATGTCCTGCACGTTGCTGATCTTCTCGTCATGGATCAGCACGTAGGCGTCCTCGAGAATGGCCTGCATGTTCTCCGAGTCCGTCACGAAGTAGGGCGAGAGGTAGCCCCGGTTGAACTGCATGCCTTCCACGACATCCAGGTACGTCTCGGTGCCGCGTGCCTCTTCGACGGTGATGACGCCGTCGGTGCCGACCGTGTCGAAGGCGTCGGCGATGTGGGCGCCGATCTCCTCGTCGTTGTTGGCGGAGATCGTGGCGACCTGCGAGATCTCCTCCTTGCCGCTGATGGCCTCGGAGCGCTGGCGCAGGTCTTCGACGATGGCGTCCACAGCGGCCTCGATGCCGCGCTTCAGGTCCATCGGGTTCGCGCCGGCCGTGACGCTCTTGAGGCCCTGGCCCATGATGGCCTGCGCGAGCACCGTCGCGGTGGTGGTCCCGTCGCCGGCCACGTCGCTGGTCTTGGAGGCAACCTCCTTGACCATCTGCGCGCCGATGTTGTTGAGCTTGTTGGAAAGCTCGATTTCTTTGGCTACGGTCACGCCGTCTTTGGTGACGGTCGGGGCGCCGAAGCTCTTCTCGAGCACGGCGTTGCGACCCTTGGGGCCGAGGGTGACTTTGACCGCGTCGGCGAGTCTGTCGACGCCTTTCTTGAGGGCATTGCGCGCCTCCGCGTCGAATTTGATTTGCTTACTCATAGGGTAGGTTTGAGGGATTGTGAGAGGGAAGGGGTGAAAGGGGGGAGGGGTTCACGCTGGGCGAACCCGGTAAGGGGGGCCGCGACGTTTCGAGCGAAAACCCGCCGTCCGTCGTCTGCGGTCCGCCGTCCTAATTCACGATGCCGAAGATGTCGCTCTCGCGCATGATTAGCACGTCGTCGCCGTCGAGGGTGAAGTCGGTCCCAGCGTACTTGCCGTAGATGACCTCGTCGCCTTCGCTGACGTTCATTTCGACCTTGGTGCCGTTTTCGACACGGCCCGGGCCGACAGAGACGATGGTGCCTTTTTGCGGTTTCTCTTTGGCCGACTCGGGAAGTTCGAGCGGGCCTTCATACGTGTCTTCGATGGGCTCCACGACCACACGGTCGCCGAGCGGGGTGATGCTTGCCATAGGGGCGTTGGGGCAGTTGGGCTGGAAGAAAAGTGAGGAGCGCGCCGCCGGAGCCGCCGGGACACGCCCGCGTCCAAATGATGCTGTTAGCACTCTCCGCCGTCGAGTGCCAAGCGCATGGAATAGGCGACGCCGGCTCCGGTTCCCGGCGAACCCGCACTTTTATCGAACTTTGTGGGGCTTTAATCTGAGTCTTATGTTTGGGATCGGCGAACCGAAGACGGCGAACCGCCGTCGCCCCAGTGCGAACGCGGAAATTTAGCCACTGTCCCCTCCGAAAACTGAAAACCGACAACCAACAACCAACAACCGACAACCGATACGGCTGGCTGCTTGCGGTAGGGACGGCAGCGCTGCTGATGGTCGGCGCGCTTCTGCCGCCGCTGGTGGACGGAGCGGCGCGCGTGCTGGCGCGACAGGCGTTCGCCCCGGTGTGCCACCAACTGCCGTCGCGCTCGTTTGCCATCGGGGGCGTGCCGCTGGCAGTGGGGCATCGCTGCCTGGGAATCTACGCGGGGCTCCTGGCGGGCACGTTGGCGTGGCCGCTCCTGGCCGCGCGACTGCGGAGCTGGATCGAGCAGCGTGCCGGGGCACTGATCCTAACTGCCGGGACGCCCGCCGCGCTGGACTGGGTGCTCGGCATGACGGGCCTCTGGGCTAGCACGGCGCTCACCCGGACGGCGACGGGCGCGCTGCTGGGGGTGGCGATGGGGCTGCTCTTCGCACGGGCGATGGCGCAGGTAGCGAGCAGGCGTGTGGCGCGAAACGCCGCCTCAGAACGCCCCGAGGTCTCGCGCGCGCCATAGCTCCGTGCATCCGGCAGCCACGCCGCACAACGCCAGCCGTGTTTTGAATTGACGATGCGCCCGGCTATCCTCGCTCAATGGTCGATTGGCGAGCGCGCCCCTTTCCCTGTAGCTCTTTCTTCCAATTCGCCTTCTCACCCAATGCCCAGCAGGACGCGATCCATCTTTCTCGGTGGCGTCGTGGCCGCCGTCATAGCGGTTATTTTCTCGGTGGTTCAGATTCCGTTTTTGAGCGGATGCATGGGATGTCTCGCCTACCTGGCGGCGGGACTGGTGGCCGTCTGGCACTACGCCGAGTCGCACACGCTCACGGTGCTCGGTGGAACGGGGGCCGGAATGGGCGCAGGGGCCGGCGTGGTGGCCGGTGTGGTCGTATCGCTGCTCACGTTTGCGCTCTGGACGACGGGCTTGATTCCTTCTCCGACGGAGTCGATTGACCAGGCGATTGCCACCGGCGTGCTTCCCGCCGGGCAGGCGGAGGCGGCCCGGGGAATCGTAGGGTCGCCGGCGTTCTACGTCGGGTACGCGGTGCTTTTTGCCGTCATCGGCGCCATCTTCGGTGCCATCGGGGGCGCCATCGGAGCGTCGGTCTTCGAGCGTGGGGGCGACACCCCGGACGGCGGACCGGGCACGAACGGCGGTCCCGGTGGCCCGCGCTCTCCCGCCGGCGACCGCCCGCAGGCCGGGGGCCCGCAGCAGGCGCGCACCCCGCCGCCCGAGGAGGCCGGGACGCGCCGCTCGGGGTCGTCGGAATCGGAGGCGTTGGAAGAGTACCGTCCGAGGCCCGAGGAGGGCGCCGCCACGCCGCCGCCCGAGTGACGTTTCGGACGGCGGACCGCAGGTCGCCCCACCGCAGGTCGCCCCGGGGAGCACTCGCTCGCTCTGCTCGCAGCGTCGTCGCAGCGGCGGTCCTTCGGAGCGTGTCCGTCCGTTCAACCTGCGGCGCGGACGCCGCCCGAGCACACGCGCACCACGGATCACGGCTCCACCGCGTCGAAGAGGGTGGGGTGGGTTCGGCGTTCTTTCAGCTCCTCGATGAGGCGGCGGTTGGCACGAGGAAAAGCGTACTCGTCGAGGGCAGCGGGGGCGGCCCAGCGCGTCGGCTGGCCTTCGGCGGCGGTGGGGGCGGCGCTTCCATCGGCCGGGCGGCAGCGGAAGGCGTGCAGCGTGATCTTGAAGTGCGAGTAAGCGTGGTCGAGGCGGTGAAAGAGCGGCCCGACTTCGACGGCGGCGCCCGTTTCCTCGCGCAGCTCGCGGCGGCAGGTTTCCTCCAGGGTCTCGCCGTCTTCCTGCTTGCCGCCGGGAAACTCCCAGAGGCCCGCAAGCAGTCCTTCGTCGGGGCGGCGCTGGATGAAGAGTTCACCGGCCTCATTTTCCAGCAGTCCCACGGCGATGTCGTGGTGGGGGACGGGCGCTTTTTTCTTTTTCTGCGGATAGGCTTCCGGCGCTCCCTCGGCGAAGGCGGCGCAGGCGCTTTGCACGGGGCAGGCGGGGCAGTGCGGCGCGGAGGGCGTGCAAACGGTCGCCCCCACCTCCATCATTGCTTGGTTGAAGGCGCCAGGGGACACGCCGGCATCGTGGGCCTCCGCCATCAGGACATTGGCCGCGTCGCGCAGGCGGCGGCGCGTGCGGCTTTTGGTTACGTCTTCCTCCACCGCGAAGACGCGCGCGAGCAGGCGTCCCACATTGCCGTCGAGCACGGCGTGAGGCCGGTCGTAGGCGATGGAGAGCACCGCCGCTGCCGTGTACGGCCCGATGCCCGGCAGGTCGCAGATCGCCTCCCACGTGTCGGGCACGTTGCCGCTGTGCTCGTCCACCACGATCCGGGCCGCTTCGTGCAGATGGCGTGCGCGAGCGTAGTAGCCGAGGCCCTCCCAGCGCTTCAGGACGGCGTCGCGGTCGGCCTCCGCCAGCGCCTCGGCGGTTGGGAAGGCGTCCACGAAGCGGCGAAAGTAGGGCGTGGCCTGCTCCACGCGTGTCTGCTGGAGCATCACCTCGGCGACCCAGATGCGGTAGGGGTCCGCCGCGCCGCGCCACGGCATGTCGCGCCGGTGCTCGGCGTACCAGTCGGGCAGGCGTTGGCTAAACGCCTGGTAGTGTTCGCTGGAGGGAGAGAGCGGGGCGTCGTTGGCGGTGTCGGGCAAAGGATACGGGAGCGTGGAAGAGAGGGAAAGAGGGACGCCCCCCGTGTTCGCCCCTTCAATCCGACGAGGTGACCCTGACAATCAGCGCCAGCGTGTCGGCAGGAGCGTTGCGGGGGGCCACGGTTGTGTCGAAGCGGGCGCGGAAGAGCAGCCGGTAGCGCCCGGTACGGGTCTTCGGGCGCGTGCGCCAGAAAAAGGAGCGCCCGGCGAGGTCGCTGAGGGCGGGCGCCCGCAGCAAGTCGTAGGCGACCACGCGCCGGCCGCTCACTTGGGCTGGCAGGGTCGTGATGAGCACCTCGCCGGCCTTTACGCGGCGGCGTGTGGTGTCGGCGTGGGAACGCACCTTGGGAGGCGTCGTTTGCGCCGAGGGCGACGCGCGCAGCGGATGCGCCCGGCGCCCCTCCGCGAGGCCGGGGCGCGAGGCCGAACTGGCCCAGAGCACGCAGCCGGCGACGACGCAGAACAGGGCGGTTCGTTTCATTGCTCTTCTTCGGATTTGGTGAGCGCCTGCGGTGATGGTCGGCATGGCAAACGGGCTCATTGCCAACGCTCGTCCCCGGCGGGAGTGCCGCGCGGGAGGGGCCGCGCTGCTGCTGGCCCTGCTGCTGGCGCTCCCGACGGCGCATGCCCAAGAGAACGGCTCCCCGAACGAGACCGCCTCGCTGGCCGCCCCCCCGCCCGACACGACGCAGGCCCGGGGGACCCGCGACGGACGTGCGCGGTGGCGCCTGGTGGTGGACGGGGAGCGCCGGGCCTGGCGCTCGGTTCCGGCCCTTCCGCTCGACAGCTTGCGCGCCGCTGCCCGCGCCGCCGTGCGCCACGTCCAGGCGCAGGGCCACTACCGCGCTCGCCTTGACTCGGCCGTCATCGACTCGGGCGCCGCCGGCCCGCCGCAGGCGCGGCTCCACGTGCACGCCGGGCCGCTCGTGGAGGTCGGGCGCATCCGCTTCGCCGGCAACCGCACCTTTTCGGGAAAAGCCCTCCGCGCGCTAATGGAGACGCGCCCCGGGCGCCCGCTTCGCCAAGACGTGCTGAAGGCGGACCTGCGCGCCCTCCTGCGCCGCTACGAGGACGAAGGCTTCCCGCTCGCCCGGGCGCGCCTGGATTCCGTCCGCCTCACCGGAAGCGCACCGCCCCGGCTCGCGCTCACCATCACCATCGACGAAGGAGCCGCGCCGCGTCTCTCGCGCGTGACCGTCGAAAGCGAGGGACGCACGCGTCCGGCCTTCGTGGCGCGCACGGCCGGGCTGGAAACGGGCACCCCGCTGGCGGGCTACGACCCTGCCGCCGTGCGCGAGCGCCTGCGCAAGACGAACCTGTTCGAGCGCGTCGGCGAGCCGGAGCTGCTCCTCGCGCCCGAAAGCGCCGACAGTGCGGGCACCGGGGCCGTCGTGCGCGTGCCGGTGGAAGAGAAATCGCCCGCCACGTTCGATCTCGCGCTCGGGTACCTGCCGCCCTCTGGCGATCGGGGCGGGCGCCTCGTGGGGAGCGGGTCGCTGGCGCTGCGCAGCCCGTTCGGCGCGGGACGCACCGCCGCGCTCCGCCTGGACCGGCGCCCCGGCGCGCTGAGCCGCTTTGAGGTCGAGGCCACCAATCCGTTCGTGGGGGGCACCCCGCTGCGGCTGGCGCTGGCCTTCGAAGGGCTCCAGGAAGACTCCACCTACGGGCGCCAGCGCTACCGCCTCGGCGCGGGCTACCGTGTGGGGCGAGGCCTGCGCGTGCGGGCGGAGGTGAGCCGCGAGGTCACCCGCCCCGGCATCGCCGGTCGCCGACTGGCCGCCCCAGCCGGTGGTGGCAGCGCCGGTGGTGGCAGTGCCGGCGGCGGGCGTCGCCAGAGGGTCGCGTGGGCGTCGTCATGGTTCGGCGGAGCGGGGGTGCGCCTGCGCCGCCTGCGCGGCCCGACGGCCAGCCCGCGTGGGGGCCTCCGCCTCGACGCCGACGTTTCCCTCGGGCGCAAAGCGCGCCGCGCTCGACGTGTCCCCGCTTCCGGCAGCGACACCCTCCGCACCGACCGCACCCTCACACAGCAGCGCTTCGAGTGCACCGCCCGCGCCTACCTTGCCCTTCGCCCCCGCCAGGTCCTCGCCTTTGGAGCGGACGCCTCGCTGCTGATGGCCTCGGACCGCTATGACCGCAGCGACCTGTTTTTCCTCGGTGGGGCGCGCTCGCTACGCGGCTACGATGAAGACCGCTTTCGCGGGCATGTCGTGGGGCGGGCGCTGGTGGAGTACCGCTACCTGCTGGGCCGCCGCTCCTTCGCCTATGCGTTCCTGGATGTCGGCCACGCGCGCCGCCCCGCACTGCCGGGGGCGTCCGTTCCGCAGAGCGGCTGGCATCCCGGCTTCGGCGTCGGCCTCCAGTTCGAGTCGGCGCTCGGCCTCGTCAAGGCCGGCTACGCGCTCAACGACGAGGACGGCCCCGATGGCGGACGTGTCCACATCGGGCTGGTCGTGGGGGGATAGTAATGCGGAGATCACCGCGATCCGTTCCTGCTGGCGAGCCACGGAGCCGTCGTTGCCGCGGCCGGAAGGCGGGCCTGCTTCGGGCTACTCGCTCCGTAGCCCCGCGAAACCGCGTCGCTCTGACAGAGAAGCGGGCAACGACATGTGGCACGCCGAAACCGTCGCCCGCACCGATCACCTGCCGGACGCCGGGCGCGCCACGAACCGCCTGCACTGATTGCTGCCTTCAACGTCTTCGTAAGAAGCGCGCCGTTCTGGGACCCGTGCTCCCGTCTGCTCGATCTCAAGTACGCAGCTGCGTGCCACACCGATAAACGCAGGGCAGCGGGCTGCCCAATCGAAAATCGCCAACGAAAGTCGCCAATCGAAAGATGCCCACCGACGTTCCCGTCGCCCAAGAAAGCGACCTCGAGCCCGGCCGCATCGAAATTGTCGACACCGACCTCGTGGAGCTGCTGCGCGCCGCCGGCGAGGAGGCGTGAAACGAGAAAACCTGCCGGGTCGTCTGCGGCCCGGCAGGTCTCGCGTCGTCCAAAAGAAGCGGGGCGGTCATCAGTTCGACGGCTTGCGCAACGCCGTCAGGCCGGAGGCGGACTGCACTTCCCCGCCGCGGCTGGCGCTGACTTGCAGGGTGCGCACGCGAAACGAAGTGCCGGGCTCGACCTGGCGGTACACCTCGACGAACTCTTCGAGGCTGCGCACCCGCTGGCCGGCGACGTGCGTGATGATCTGGCCCTGGCGCAGCTCGGCTTCCCGATAGGCATAGCTGCGCGGCTCCACGCTGGTGATGGCGGCACCGCGAAACTCCTCGCGGGCCGGCAGGCGCTGGCGCTGCAAGAAGCGCGGCGTGACGCTGCGGAGACTCAGGCCCAGGTCGTCGAGCTGTTCCTCCGCGCCGGAGCCGCCCGAGGAATCGTCTCGGTCTCGGGAGGGGGAGTTGTTGGAAGCAAGCTCCTCCGGGCGGTTCCCCAGCTCCACGTCGACGGTGCGCTCCTCGCCGGACTCGCCACTTACGACGGTCAGTTCCACGGAGTCGCCCGGCTGCTTCGAGCCGACGGTCGTGCGCAGCTCGTTGAAGTTGGAAAGCTCCTCGCCGTTGATCTCCGTGATGATGTCGCCCTGCTGGAGGCCGGCCTCCTCGGCGGCGCTGCCCGACGTAACTTCTGCGACCTGCGCCGCCCCGCGCGGCACGTTCAGGTCCGATGCCAGCGCCGGAGAAACGGAGCGGAAGCGCACGCCCAGGTAGCCGCGCGCGACGCCGCCCGTCTCGATGAGCTGGCGCGTGATGTTCTCGACGAGGTTCGACGGGATGGCAAAGCTGATGCCCTGGTAGCCACCCGTCTGCGAGGCGATGGCCGAGTTGATGCCGACCAGCTCGCCTTGCAGGTTCACCAGCGGACCGCCGCTGTTGCCGGGGTTGACCGCCGCATCGGTCTGGAGCAGCTCGGCGATCTGGTTGATCTCTGAGGTCGTGCGGCTCACGCGCCCTTTCGCGCTGATGATGCCGGCGGTGACGGTGTTTTCCAGGTCCCTCGAAAGCGGAGAGCCGAAGGCCATCACCCAGTCGCCGACCTCCACGTTGTCAGAGTTGGCGTAGGAGATGGTCGGCAGGTCTTCGGCGTCTACTTTGAGGACGGCCAGGTCGCTCTGCGGGTCGGTGCCCACGATTTCACCGTCGTACTGGGTGCCGTCGTGCATTACCACCGTCAGCTCCTCGGCCTCTTCGACTACGTGGTTGTTGGTGACGAGATAGCCGTCGGAGCGCACCACGACGCCCGAGCCGACGCCCTGACGCAACGGCTGCTGGCCGTCCGGCCTCCCGCGCCCAAAGAAGCGCCGGAGCGGATTCATGCGGCGCTGATCCGGGGCCTTTGCGGCCTGGATTTGTACGACCGTCGGGCTGACCGCCTCGGCCACCTTCGTAAACGATGACTGGAAGTCGTAGGGGGCGCCGGCCAGCCGAGTGGTGCCGGCGGCGCGGCTGCTCGGGGTCGTCTCCTCGCCGAGGTCGAAGACGTTGGCCCCGGCGGTAGTGAAGAACACCCCGGCCAGGAAGGCCGCAATGACGAAAAGGGCGACAGACGTTTTCTTTTTGACGCTCATAGCGCGGGGAAGGGGGAAGAAAAGACCAGGAAGCCGGCACGCCACGCTGTCAGACGCGCCGGTCAGCACTTTTGTGTACCAAAAGGAGGGAAAACTGTGCCAGCTTTTAGTGCTTCGGTGTTCAGGTGTTCTGGTGTTGCCGTATTCGCCAGCAGGCGGGCAGGCGGGGAGCATCCGCAGCCCCATCACTCTCCCGGTACCCCCGGTTCGGTCATGGCGCGCACGTCGAGCAATTCCTCCAGTTCCTCGTCAGAGAGCAGGTCCATCTCGCGCACCACCTGGCGCACCGGCTTGCGCTCGGCGGCGGCCTTTTTGGCGACCTCTGACGCTTTGTCGTACCCGATGGCGGTGTTCAGGGCTGTGGCAGTGGAAGGATTGAGCTCCAGGAGCTCCCGGCAGCGGTCGCGGTTGGCCTCGATGCCTTCGGCGCACTTTTCGCGGAAGGCCGCGCAGGCCCCGGCCAGCACCTCGATGCTCTCGATGAGCGCGTGCGCCATGACCGGCATCATGACGTTGAGCTCGAAGTTGCCGTGCGTGTTGCTGGTGGTGATCGTTGCGTGGTTGCCGATCACCTGCGTGGCGGCCATCATCAGCGCCTCGCTCTGCACCGGGTTCACCTTGCCGGGCATGATCGAAGAGCCCGGCTGGATGACCGGCAGCCGGACTTCCCCGAGCCCGCTGGTGGGGCCGCTGGAAAGGTGCCGCAGGTCGTTGGCCACCTTGAGCAGGCTCGTCGCCAGCGCGTTCAAAGCGCCGCTCGCGCTTACGACCGCCGCCTTGTCGGCCTGCGCCTCGAAATGGTTCTCCGCCTCCCGGAAAGTCGAGCCCGTCAGGTCGCTGAGGTGGGTGAGCGCTGTTTCGGGAAAGCGACCCGGGCGGTTGAGCCCCGTGCCGGTGGCGGTGCCGCCGAGGGCCACCTCACCGAGCTCGCCCGAGGCGCGAGCCACGCGCTCCCGGCCCCGCCGCACCTGCGTCGCGTAGCCCCCGAACTCCTGCCCCAGGCGCACGGGCGTGGCGTCCATTAGGTGCGTGCGTCCACTTTTCAGAACGTCGTCGAAGGCGTCGGCCTTTTCGGAAAACGTTGCTTCGAGGCGCTCCAGCACGGGCAGCAGTTCCTCGCTGATCGCCGTCCGGGCGGCCACGTGGAGGGTCGTCGGGATCACGTCGTTCGACGACTGGCTCATGTTGACGTCGTCGTTGGGATGGACGGCCTTCGAGCCGCGCTCCGCTCCCAAGACCTCGGAGGCAAGGTTGGCGATCACCTCGTTGGCGTTCATGTTGGTGGAGGTGCCGCTGCCGGTCTGGAAGATGTCCAGCGGAAAGTGCTCGGCCAGGAGGTCGTCGTCCTCGGTCAGCCGTTCGGTCGCTTCGGCAATCGCGTCTTTTTTCTCGGCAGGAAGCAGGCCCAGTTCATGGTTGGCCTCCGCGCAGGCGCGCTTCACCAGTGCCAGCGCGCGTAGAAAGCGCCTCGGGAAGCGCAGGTCGCTGATGGGAAAGTTCTCCTTCGCGCGCTGCGTCTGCGCGCCGTAGAGCGCGTCGGCGGGCACCTCGATGTCGCCAAGGGAGTCGGATGCGGGGCGCGTGTCGGGCATGGGAGCGCGGGGCGTAGGTGCGTGGGTGATTGGGGGAGTGGGGAGAACGAAGGAGAGGGCAACGCGCGTTCCCTGTCGCGTCGCTCAGCGCAGCGGGACCGGTCGCGTCATGAAGGATCGCCGTCCGCCGCCCTCGCGGTCCGCCCCGTTCTGCCGAAGGCAACACTTCCGCGCTTTGTTCGTCGGAAGGGGGGAGGCGTTGCTGCTTTCGCCCCCGCTCGCCCATGAAAATGATTCAGACCGCCGAGGCGATGCAGTCTGAGGCCGACGAGGCGCGCCGCGCGGGTCGGCGCCTGGCGCTCGTGCCCACGATGGGAGCGCTCCACGACGGCCACTGCGCGCTCGTGCGCCGCGCGAAAAAGGAGGCCGATCACGTCACCGTTTCGATTTTCGTTAATCCCGCGCAGTTCGGCCCCGGCGAAGACCTGGACGCCTACCCGCGCGACTTGGACGGCGACCTCGACACCCTCGAGACGCTCGGGGGGGTGGATGTGGTCTTCGCGCCCCCGGCGGAGGAGATGTACCCGCTCGGCGCACCGCAGGCGTGGGTGGAGGTCGAAGGGCTGGTCGACACGCTCAACGGCCCGCATCGCCCGGGGCACTTTCGCGGCGTCACCACCGTCGTGACGAAACTCTTTCACCTGTGCCGCCCGCACGTCGGGGTTTTTGGTGAAAAGGACGCTCAGCAGTTCGTCATCCTGCGGCGCATGACCGAAGAGCTGCACTTCGGCGTCGAGATTGCCGGCGTGCCCACCCAGCGCGAGGCCGACGGGCTGGCCTGCTCCTCGCGCAACGAATATCTTTCGCAAGAGGAGCGCGCGCAGGCGCCGGTGCTCGCGGAAGCGGTGTGTGCGGCGCACGGCCTGATCGCCGGGACCACAGAGGAACAGCCTGCCGAAGCGGTGGTTGGGCAGATGCGCGACGCGCTGGCCGAGGCCCCGCTGGCAGAACCGCAGTACGTCGCGGTCGTCGGCGCGCGCGACCTCCAGCCCGTCGAGACGATTGCCCCCGGCCAAGACGTGCTGGCCGCGATGGCCGTCTTCTTCGGCGACACCCGCCTGATCGACAACGCCTTCGTCACTGCCGGAAGCCAAGAGGAAGCCGAGAAGGGGGAAAGGTGAGAAAGGAGGGGGTGCGACGCGCAGCCACTCACCTTCAAACTCTCCAATCTTCCCAACGTCCCCATGACCGTCACCATGTTCCGGGCCAAGCTGCACCGCCTGCGCGTCACTGAGGCGGACCTGTACTACGAAGGCTCGATCACCATCGATGAGGAGCTGTTAGAGGCCGCCGGCATTCTTCCGTACGAAAAGGTGCAGATCGTCAACGTCAACAACGGGCGGCGGCTGTGGACGTACACCATCCCCGCCGCGCACGGCAGCCGCACGGTTTGCCTCAACGGACCCGCCGCCCGCCTGGCCGCGAAGAGCGACGAGGTCATCGCCATCGCCTACGCGGAGATGACGCCCGAGGAGGCCGAGCATCACGAGGCCACTGCCGTCCTCGTCGGTGAGAATAACGAGATTGACGACGTGCTGGCCCTTTCCGCCGAAGAGCGCGCCCATCCGGAGGACATGCCCGAAGACGTGCCCAAAGAAGCCGTGGTGGCATGATTCAGCGCGACTACCTGATGCGCCAGGTCCAGACGCTGATCCAGGCGCTCCAGGAAGTGCTTGACCTGCACCGCCAGGGCGAGACGGCAGCCGCGCTCCACACGGTTCACCGCGCCCTCGGCACGCTTGACGAAGACGCCGACGGCACGCTGCGCGGGCGTCCGCTCGGCACGGTGCTCGCCTTCTGCCGGCGCGGTGAGGCGTTCCAGCCAGAGCTCGCCACCGCCGTGGCCGATCTTTTGAAGGTGGAGGGCGACCTGCTGGCCGGGAAGAACCGTGCCGCCGAGGCCCGCAAGAGCTACGCGCGAGCGCTCCTCCTGCGCCGCCGGGCCGCCGCCGAGGGAGCGCCGCTCTCGCTCGACGCCGCCAGCGAAGCGGCCACGCTGAAAGAGAAGTTGGGCAGCGAAACGCTCGCCGAGATCGAGCGCGTGGCTCGCGGGGGGACCTGAACCCTGCATTTTGCAAAAAACTCGCTTCGTCGGTTGGCGCTCCGCCCGCACGCAACGCCCCTTTGGCGAGCGCTCCCACAAACCACGTCCCGCGCCCCATGAACATCCAGCACGTCACCGTCGTCGGCGCCGGCACGATGGGCAATGGCATCGCGCACGTCTTCGCGCAGGCGGGCCGCCCGGTCACGCTCGTGGACCAGAGCAAGGAGCTGCTGGCCGCCGGCGTCGAGACCATCGAGAAAAACCTGGGCCGCCAGCTCGAAAAGGAGAAGATCACGCAGGAGGAGCACGACCAGACGCTCGGGCGCGTGGCCCGGCGCATCGACTTGGCCGGCGGAGCGGCGGAGGCGGATCTCGTCGTGGAAGCCGTGACCGAACAGGAATCGGTCAAGAAAGAGGTGTTCCGGGCGCTCGATGAGCACGCTCCCTCCGAAGCGATTCTCGCGTCGAACACGTCTTCGATCTCCATCACGTGGCTTGGGGCGCAGACCGAGCGCGCCGGGCGCGTCGTCGGGATGCACTTTTTCAACCCCGTGCCGGTGATGAGCCTCGTCGAGATCGTGCGCGGCCTCGAAACCACCGACGCGGTCTACGACACCGTCGAAGGGCTCGCCGAAGACCTCGGCAAGGACCCCGTGGAAGTGGCCGATTTTCCCGGCTTCGTTTCCAACCGCATTCTCATGCCGATGATTAACGAGGCGATCTTTTGCCTAATGGAGGGCGTCGCTGACGCCGAAGACATCGACACGGTTATGACCCTCGGCATGAACCACCCGATGGGGCCGCTCACGTTGGCAGACTTTATCGGGCTGGACGTGTGCCTTTCGATCATGGAGGTGCTTCACACTCAGCTGGGCGACGATAAGTACCGCCCGTGCCCGCTTTTGCGGCAGAAAGTGACCGCCGGCCACCTTGGGCGCAAGTCCGGACAGGGCTTTTTCAGGTATGGTTGAAGGGGGGAAGCTGAAGGTTGAACGTTCTTCGGCCCGAGGAACAACCTTCCTCAAAACGTGACCCGCACCTGTGCACGTATCTCGCGGCGGCGCGGGCCGTCGACCTCCGCCAGCCCGCTGCCGACGGTCTCGACGCCGCGAAAGTGCGTGGCCGCGTACTTGGCCTCCAGCACGACGTTCTTGGAAGGGGCCCAGCGAGCGAGCAAGTACCAGCGCTGCCCCTGCCCTGAGAGCGCCGGCACGCTAAAGGCGTAAAGCAGGTCGTTTTCGTAGGCGTAGACGCGCGCAGCGTAGCTGTCGGTGTCGAAAAACGCCAGCCGCGCGTCCAGCCGCACCCCCTCGAAGGGCCGCCAGCGCACGTCCTGGTACAGGAGCGTGCCGTAGTCCGTACCGCGCCGCGCGCCGAAATCTTCGTTTGCGAAATGCGGCCCGTCTTCGACGTAGCGCACCCCCTCGATGCGTGAGCGCAGCCGCAGCGCGTCGGAAAACTCGTAGTCCACGTGCAGCCGGGCAGACTGGCGCGTCTCTTCGATCAGCCCGTTGAGGGGGCGCCCGGCGGGATCGAGCACGTCGGTCCCGCCCCCGCGCGTCTCGGTGCGGAGCTGGACGTAGTAGGAGAGCCAGTCGCGCGGCTGGTGCTCGGCGACAAGGCGCGCGTCGTAGCCGGAGGAGGGGCGCGGTACGGCAAAGCGCCCCCACGGGAAGCGGTACAGGTCGAAGTAGCCCTTCACCGTGACGCGCCGCGCGGGCTTCAGGCGCAAGCCGGTGTAGAGGCCTGCCTCGTTCTGGGGCGGGCCGCTGCGCTCGCCGAAGGCGGAGCCGTGCAGCGCGGTAAAGTCGCGTGGGAAGTGGCGGGCCAGCACCACCGCCTCTGCGAAGCGTCCCACCTCCGCCTGGACGCCCCCGATCCCGCCGACGGCCCCGCCGGGCGCCCGCCCCACCTCGCCGAAAAAGAGGTAGTCGCCCGCAAAAACCTGTCCGAAGAGGCTGGCCGCCGTCGCCTGCCGCCCATTGAAGTCGAAGCGCCGAAAGAGCCGCGCGGTGTCCGGCTGGATCGGCTCGTCGAAGCGGGCGCGGTAGCCCGTTGCCCCGGCGCGGAAGGCCGTCCCGTCGTACAGGAGCGCTCCGCCGGCCAGTGTTTCTCCGAGGGCGTCCTTTTTGGAAAGCTCGCGGAGCGTGCGGTGAAGGCCGCTTCCCGTCAGCGCCGTGACGCGGGCCGTGCCGGGCGGGTCGGGGCCGGAGCGTGGCAAGGTCGTATCCGCTTCCACCAGCGAGGCGTCGAGCATGCGGCGTGAGGCAAAGGCGCTCGCCCGGAAGCGGGGCGTGAGGCGCACCGTGGCTGCTGCGCCGCGAAAGAAGCGGTTCTCGCCCGCCGAGCCGTAGGGGTCGAGCCCCCCACCGCTTTGGGCCACAGAGCGTACCGCGTTGCGCCCTTTCCCAAAGACGCTGCTTTCCGAGAAGGTGAGTCCCTGGCCGAAGGCGGCGGTAAAGTCTCCCGCGACGACGGTCTTGAGACGTCCGAAGTCGCGCAGGGCCACGTGCCCGCTCACGTGGTCGTAGCCGAAGGACTGGTGCTCCGGCGCCCAGGCGAAGCGCTCGCCGGGATCTTTGTCCAGCGTCAGGGCGAGGCTCACGCGGCGCTCGTAGCGGGCACGCAGGCGGGTGTAAATGCGCTCCGGCCCGCCCCGGTAGCGGGTGGCGAAGATCGTGTCCCCTTCGGCGGTCACGCGGCGCACGGCCGCCGGGTCGTAGCCCTTTCCCAGGTCGAGCCGTCGCGTCACGCGCTGCATCGCGCTGAACTCGAGTCCGCGCAGAACTTGGCCGAACGACGGCGACGCCGGGTAGCGCCGTCCTGCACGGGCCGCCGGGCCGACGGTCAGGTACGGTCGTGCCTGCGCGAGGACCTCGCCGGTTACGCCCTGAGCCGCGCGTAGCGCGCCCAGCGACGCGAAGGACGCCTGTTGCTGGCGGAGAAGAGTGATATTCCGCGCTGCAAATGGGGAAAGGGCCGGAATCTGTGCCAGTTCGCTGGCGGAGGCAGCGTTCACGTCGAGCGGCTGCTCAACGAGGGTGGCGAGGCGCTCGGCCAGCTGCGCCGCGCCCGAGCCGTTGCGCTCCAGGTCGTCGAGCGCGGCCTCGGCGTCGCGTGCCACGCGGGCGCTGTCGGGGAACGCCTCGGTCGTGTCCGCCGGTTGGGCGGCGGCGGGAACGGCCAGCAGCAGAGCAACGCCGATGAGGAGTGGAACGTGCACGGGAGCGTGGGGGAAGGCGTGTGCGGAGGCTTGGGAGTATGCCGGACTGCAAACGCATCTGCTCGAGCCACCTGGGGGCCTCGGAAGAGGTCCGCCGTTCAGGTCCGCCCTCCGCGAGCGGCGCGCGCTACCAGCGCACCGCGAGGCCGGCGGCGGGGGTCCAGCCGAGCGTACGGTGGCGCTCGAAAGCCAACCGCGCGCGAAGCACGCTGAGGCGCAGCCCCACGCCGGCCGTCACGCGCGCCGGGGCGCCGGCCACGCCGAGGCGCACCGCCAGCGCCTCGACGGGCACGAACTCCAGCCCCGCGCGTCCCGAGAGCGCGTGATCGACGTCCTTGAAGGCATCGGCGAGGACGAGGAGGCGGTCGGAGGCGCGGAAGGCCAGACCCACCGCGAGCGTCTGGGCCAGCTCAGCCCCGTCCGCGTAGCGGGCCGCGTTGACGTTGGCTGCCGCTGCGCCCAGCGTGAGGCGTGGAAGCAGCCGCACCTGCGCCCCCAGCGAGAGCGCCAGCGCTCCGGCGCTTCCGTAGGAGGCGCCGTCCGAGCGGCTCCCCAGCGAGAGGCGGTAGTAGCGCGCCGTCAGGCCCGCCTGCGCGCCCCGCGAGGTTCCGAACTGGAAGCTGCGCGCGTATCCGAGCGAAAAGACCGTCTCGCGGTAGGCGTCGTGCCCGAACGTGCGGGCGCCCGCCGCGAACGTGCCCCAGGCCGTCGGCTCGGCGTAGCGAGCAGCCCCCAGGCGCAGCTCCGAGAGCCCGAAGCCCTGCGTGGCGTAGAAGCTCACCGCCCGCTCGCCGAGTGTGGCCGGCCCAGCGGGGTTGCCCCATCCCCAGGCGCTACCAGGGAGCGCCGTGCCTGCGCCGGCGAGAGCGGCCACGCGCGCCCCGCCCTCCATTGAGAGCGCCTGTTGCGCGGAGGCCGGCCTTGCCGCGAGCACCAACCCCAGGCCGATGCTCACCCAGACGGCAATGCGGGAATGCATGGAGACGCGGGGACGGGCGAGGAGACGGATGGGCCAAGACACGCCCCGGCGCCGATGCGCAACGCCGCGCCCTGTTTGTTAACCTGAAATTAATATTTGCTTCCGAGTCGTTCTCCGCGCCGGGGGTGAAACCGCCTGTCCTCCTTACTATTGGAGTACTGCACTATTGGAGTACTGCACTGCACTTCCGTTGCCGCGCCCGCTCCGATGAAGCCTCGTCTGCTCGCCGCGCTGTTCGCGGGACTGCTCACGTGCGCGTTCGCTCATCCCGCCACCATGCGCGCACAGGAATTGAATTGCAGCGTCTCGGTGGACTACTCGAACCTTTCGGGATCGGAGTTTTCGTTTCTGGAGGAACTGGAGGGGAAGATCGAGGACTACTTCAACAACGAGAAGTGGACGGACGACCGCTTTCAGGACTTCGAGCGCATCAGTTGCAACGTTGAGATCTACTTTCAAGAAGCGGTCAGCCTGACGGACTTTCGCGCGCAGCTGGTCGTTGCCACGCGCCGCCCGATCTACGGGACCTCCCAGCAGACGCTGGTCACGCGCCTACGCGACGAGAACTGGGAATTTTCCTATACCGAAGGCCGGCCGCTCGCTCACAACGTCGAGCAGTACGGCGACCTCACGACGGTGCTGGACTTCTATGCCTACCTGATGCTCGGCTACGATTACGACACCTTCAGCGAGCTCGGGGGCACGCCGCACTTCGAGCAGGCCCGCGACCTTGCCGAGCTCGCCCAGTCCAACGGCGCTCCCGGCTGGACGCCCGTCGGCGGGCGGGGGCGCGTCGCACTCGTCACCCAGCTGCTGGACTCGCGGTACCGGCCGTTCCGCCGGGCGCTGTTTCGCTACCACCTGCGCAGCCTCGACCGCTTCGTCGCCCAGACGGAAGCGGCCCGGCAGTCGGCCCTCGAGGTGCTCCAGGCGCTCCGAACGGTCGATGAGGACGTGTCGCGCCGCTACGTCCTCGACTTGTTTTTCGCCGTGAAGTTCGAGGAGCTGGCGGCGCTTTTCGAAGAGTCGCCGATGGAGAGTGAGGCCTACGCCCTGCTCAGCCAGCTCGACGCGGCGCACCTGAGCACGTACGAATCTCTCAAATAAGCCTGCGTTTTGCGGGAGAGAAAATTGGAGGACGGTTTCTGCCCCGGGACGTGCTTGGGAAGCCCGCCCGTTTGCATATTCATTCCAAACGCCCTTCAGGCAACGGGATAACGAGAAAAGCGCGCGGCCATTCTTCGAGAAGTAAAAAATAAGTAACGGGTCGTCTCAATTTTGAGAAAGGGGGCGCGCTCTTCTGAGCGGGCAGGTGTCTGCGGTAACAAACGGAGAAGCCTCGCGTCTAAAAGCAAGCCGGGGTTACCCCGGCATTCCTCACGCGCTTTCTACATCGAACGCTTTCTACCTCGAAGGAGGCTCCTCATGTACGATACCTCGGGTGTCGACGCCATCGCCACCATCACTGAACTGCGCTCGGAGACCTCTGATCTCATCGACTACGTGCGGACCGAGCAGAAGGGCGTGCTCATCCAGAAAAACAACGAGCCGCACGCTGTGCTGCTCGACTGGGCGACGTACCAGCGCCTCACCGGCGAGACGCCTGATGCGAAGGAAGGCGACCGCCCGCCGAAGCAGCGCGCGCACCAGTCGTCGCCGGAGTCGGAAAAAAAGTCCGCTCCGAGTGAATGAAGGTCAGCCCCGCGCTGACGGGCGTTCCCGGTCGGGCGGGGCGCCGGCACGACGAAGCGCTACTGCCCCTCTTCCGCCCCCCGTCGCGCTCGGGGCTCGACGGCAGGCGTTTGTCGGGGCCGCCGGAGAGCTGTGTTCACGCGCTCAGCGTCCCCAGCCCGCCGTCGATGCCGATGATCTGGCCGGTGACCCAGCCGGCCTCCTCCTTGTCGAGGAGCCAGCAGATGGCGCGCGCCACGTCGGCGGGGCGGCCCAGACGGCCCAGCGGGTGCATCGCTTCGGACTGTTTGCGGCCTTCCTTGCTGGAGAGAAGGTCCTTCGACTGGGGGGTTTCGACCAGTCCCGGCGCCACGGCGTTGACGCGCACGTCCCGACCCGCGTACGTCGCCGCCGCTGCGCGCATCACCCCGATGACGCCGGCTTTGGCGGCGGCGATGGCCTCGTGATTCTTGAGCCCCTTGCGCGCGACCGCCGAGGCGCTCAGCACGATCGAGCCCCCGTCGTCGGACTTCATCATGGGGCGCGCGGCGGCCTTCACGGCAAAAAATGCGGTGTGCAGGTTCAGCCGCAGCGTCTTCTTGAAGTCTTCCACGCTGGTCAGGTGGGCGGGCTTGAGCAGAATCGAGCCGACGCAGTTGACGAGGCCGTCGAGCCGCCCGTACGTGTCGGTGACGTGCTCGACGAACTGCTGGACCTGCTCGAAGTCGGTGGCGTCGAGGGGATGGGTCTCCCCGCCGGTTTCGTCGGCGAGCAGGTCGAGGGCGTCTTCGGAGCGGGCCCCCAGCACGAGTTGAGCGCCGTCGTTGGCGAGGCGGCGGCTCACGTCCGAGCCGATGCCGCCGGTGGCCCCCAGGATGGCGTAAACGGGCGCGTCGTCGGGGTCGTCGGGCATAGCAGAAAAAAAGGAACTACAAGAGAGAGAAACGGCGAGAAGCAACCCGCGCGATATGCGAGGCGCAGGCTCCTCAGAGGTATGCATCCTATCTCTTCGGGCGTTGATCCGTCCCGCTTCCCCTCACGGCCCGGCGTGTCAGGATCGTAACGCGGCAGCTCGTCAGCCCTCGTCGTTTCCTCCGTCGCTGCCGCCCGTGTCATCTCTCCCCGCACCATTTCCGCCATCTCCGTTCCCGTTGCTGTTGCCCGTATCGTCGTCGGCGCCGAGGGTATCGTAGGTCCCGCCGTCGGGTAGCGTCCGGGTCGCCGCGTCGGGGGGCGGCATCACCGGCACGTTGAGGGCAAAGATGCGCCCGTTGCGGGTAGTGATCACGTACTCGCCCATCCGTTCATTGCCGACGAGCACGCGCCCGCCTTCGGTGGCGACGGGAAGGGCCGATCCGGCTATCGTGGAAATCGAGTCCATGCCCGGCAGGCTGTCTCGGGCGATCCGCCCCCGGTGCAGGTGGTAGCCGACGATCTGGCGCAGCCGCTCGCGGTTGGCCGGCAAAAGGAGTTCTTCGACGACGCCTTCGGGCAACTTCTGGATGCCGGGATCGGTAGGGGCGAAGACGGTGTAGGAGCCGCCGCGCTGCAACCTGGAGAGCAGCCGCGCGGAGTCGAGCATCGTCGAGAAGACGCGAAAGCGCTCGCGGCGTCGCAGCACCTCGGCGAGGGAGGCGTCGAGCGTCGTGTCCTGCGTGAGCAGAGATGTGCTGTCGAGCGCCGAGGCGCCGGGGGCCGGGCGCTCCCCCCCACAGGCCGAGAGCAGCAGGACGGTCGCTGCCGCAGCCATCGCGCGGCGGAGACGGCAAACGGAAAGCATGAAACGCAGGGCCCAGTCGAAGCGAAGAGAGCAGCGGCGGGGGGCGGCCCGGGTCAGTTGGCGTTCGGGGAGGGCGCGGCGGCGGTCGTGTCACCGAGGGCGCCTTCCGCACTGGTGTCCGGCGGGGGGATGCGCAACGGGCGCGGCAGGACGTGGATGACCCCGTTCTGTGCCCGCAGCGTGCGGCGAACGGGCACCGGGCGGGGCATTTCGCGCACGCGCACGCGCCGCCCCGAGCCACGGCGGCGGGCGCGTTCCAGCATGAGCGACTTGTCGGCGAGGGTGCTCAGGCGCAGCGAGTCGGTGAGGGAGCGAGCGGCGAAGCGCCCGCGCACGAGGTGGAATCGGAGCAGGGTCCGCAGAGTGTCGCGCGGGGACAACTCGGGAGGCGTGCCGCCCGGGGAAGCGCCCGCGAGGCCTCCGGCAACCCCTGAGGTGCCGGCGGGGGCCAGCAGGCTGTCGAAGCCGGGCCAGTGGCGCCGAAAGGCGTCGTCGGTGGGGGCAAAGAGCGTGTACGGCCCGCCGCGCCGCAGCTCGCGGAGTAGCCCGCCCCGGCGAAGTGCCCGCGCGAGCGTGGACAGCGTGTCGACGCCCGTCACCAGTCCTGCGACGCGATGCGCGCGTGTGTCGCTGCTGTCGACGGAGGTGTCGCCGAGGCGCGAGTTCGTGCCGGCGGCATCCCCGCAGGCGGCGCTTCCCAGCAGCACGAGCGCGGTGGCAAGCGGCAGCGCGCAGCGCCGAACGGTGAAAGGCATGGTGAGGGCGGAGGCAAGCGAAACGGCGCAAGCAGGGGAAACAAAAAGATAGCCCCGCCGCCGCCCGGTCGTCAAGACGCCCGTCGTGACGAGCAGGCAAGAGCGGGTCCCGAACGCCCGCGTGCTGCACCGCCCGGGCCGGCGGCTTACGGCTTGATCGCCGCTGGCTATCGCGCTGACCATATAAATCCATGAATCTGCATTTGAGGTTCAGCTTACAGGGTATGGCCTGAATGCCCGCAGGCAATCGTCGCAGAGCCCTCGCGGGGAGCGACGCGGCGTTGGCTTTGCGAAGCCTCCGTCGAATTCGTTCCTACGTCCCGGTCCATGCTCTTTATTTCGTCTATGACCACGACGCAAAAAGTCATCGCCGCTGCCGCGACCACCGTGCTGCTCTGGGGGTCGGCGTTTCCCGGCATCAAGGCAGGCCTCGCCGCCTACGGGCCGGGCCAACTGGCGCTCTTGCGTTACCTCTTCGCCTCGCTGACGATGGTCGTGATTGCGCTGGTGCGGTCCGTCGGTCTGCCGCGCCTGCGGGACGGGCCGGGGATCGTCCTGCTCGGCGTGCTGGGCTTTACGCTCTACCACGGAGCGCTCAACTACGGCCAGGTCACGGTGACGGCCGGGTCGGCGAGCTTTCTGACGGAGACGGCGCCTGTCTTCGCCACGCTGATGGCAGCGGTGTTCTTGAGGGAGCGCCTCTCCCACATCGGCTGGGCGGGCATTCTGCTCAGCTTCGGCGGCGCGGCGCTGATTGCGTTCGGCGAGGCGGGCGGGGCGAAGCTGGAGGCGGAAGCGCTTCTCGTCTTGGCCGCTGCGCTCTCGGGGGCGGGGTACTTCACGCTTCAGAAGCGCTTCCTGGAACGCTACTCGCCGCTGGAGATCACCGCCTACGCCATGTGGACGGGCACGCTCTTGATGCTCGTCTGGGCGCCGGCGTTGCCCGGTCAGGTGGCCGCCGCGCCGCCGCAGGCCACGCTCGCGGTGGCCTACATCGGCGTGCTGCCGGGCGCGGTGGGGTACGTGACGTACGCCTACGTGCTCTCCGAATTGTCGGTGGCGAAGGGAACGAGCCTGCTCTACCTGGTCCCGCTGGCGGCGCTGCCCATCGCGTGGGGGTGGCACGGCGAGGTGCCCACGCTCATGGCGCTGGTGGGCGGCCTGCTGGTGCTGGCGGGCGTGGCGCTTGTGCAACGCCTGGGCGACGCGGAGACGGCGCGCGACGCGGAGACGGCGCGTGACGCGAAGCACGCGAAGCAACGCGAGGCGGTGTCGGCGTGAGTGGCCCCTCGCGGAACCAGACGGTGGGCGGCGGTCTTTCGTGTTCGGCGGCGCGCATGTCGCTGGAGCGTCGGTGGCCGGTGCGACGGCAGATCCCGGCAACGCTGCCGGCGCATCTGGGACGGCGCGCTGTTGGGCCACGCGAACGGCCGGCCTGCCCTGCCGCGCGGGTGCCACGGGAGCATTTCGCCGGCGCGGCAGTAGGGCACGGGCGAGTGCAGCAGCCACGCCCGCCGCACTCCCGCCTCCCGCACTCCCGCCCGCCGCACTCAAACGAATGACCGACGACGCCCACGACTTCCTCTTCGAGCTTCTGGAGACGCCCAGCCCGACCGGCTTTGAGATGGAGGGGCAGCGCGTGTGGGCCGGCTACCTCTCGGGCGTGGCCGACCGCGTCGAGACGAACACCTACGGCTCCACCTTCGCCGTGCTCGAAGGCAGCGGCGGCGACAGCGAAAACGGCGATGCCCCGCGCCTCATGCTCGATGCCCACGCCGATGAGATCGGGCTGATGGTACGCCACATCACCGACGGAGGCTTTCTGCACGTCGCGCCCATCGGCGGGTCGGACCGCAAGATCAGCCAGGCGCGGCGCGTGCGCGTCCTCACCGACGACGGCGCGATTCCCGGCGTCACCGGGCACACGGCCATCCACCTGCGCGACCGCAAAGACGACGACGTGCCGGAGTGGAAAGAGATTTACATCGACATCGGGGCGGCCGACGCGGAGGAAGCACGGGAGCGCGGCGTGCGCGTGGGGATGCCGGTCGTCTCGGCGGAGGGCCCGGAGCACGTGACCGAGCATCGCTTGGTGGCGCGCGCGCTGGACAACCGCCTCGGCGGCTTTGTCATCGCCGAGACGCTGCGCCGCCTCAGCGAGGGAGAGCGTCCGGAGGCGACCGTCATCGCGGCCAACAGCGTGCAGGAAGAGATCGGCGGGTACGGGGCGGCGATGGCGGCCTTCGAATTGGAGCCGAGCGTGGCGCTGGCCTTCGACGTGACCCATGCGACGGACACGCCGGGCCTCAATCCGGCCAAGCACGGCAAGGTGAAGATGGGCGACGGCCCCTCGGTGACGCATGGCACCAGTGCCCACCCGCGCGTGGTGGGGCGCCTGATGGACGTGGCCGAAGACGAAAACCTCGCCCTCCAGCATGAGGCGTCGAGCCGCCGCACCGGCACCGACACCGACGCGATCTTCCGGCAGCGCGGGGGCACGCCCTCGGGGCTAATGTCCGTGCCGCTGCGCTACATGCACTCGATGAGCGAACTGGTGGACCTGCGTGACCTGGAGCAGTGCGTGAAGCTGCAAGTGGCCTTCGCGCGCTCGCTTTCCGCTGGCGAC
>PXTS01000008.1 GCA_003022485.1 Bacteroidetes bacterium QS_8_68_28 | reverse complement strand
AGCGCAACGCGCGGCGGCGCGCATCGTCTTTTGCGCGCATGGCGGCCTTGAGGTCGTCGGCGATCTGGTCTTCGAGCATGAAGGCTGGAGATGGTAGGGGGTAGATAGTGAATGGTTTTCATTCGGCCGCGCGCTCGCCTGCCGAGACTGATCCACAATACTGATCCACAATCTGCCATCCACCATCCACGATCTACAACTCCTCGGCGTTCGGGGCGGGCTCGGGCATGGGCCGTTCTTCCTTCGCGGGAGCGGTCGCCTCAGTCGCGGGAGCGGTCGTCTCCGCGTCGGCGTCGAGGAAGCGCATGATGTCGGCCGCTCGGGCGCGCAACCACTCGTCCACGCGGGCGGTCACCTCTTCGGCGCTTTGCATCGAGAGCGCGCTACCGGCCAGCGCCCGCGCCTCCGACTGGTCCATCGCACGCACCACGCGCTTGATCTCGGGCAGATACGTCGGTGAGGCACTCAGCTCGTCGATGCCCAGCCCCACCAAGAGCGGCGTAGCGCGGGCGTCACCGGCCATCTCCCCGCACACGCTGACGGGGATCTCCGCCGCGCGGGCCGCGCTGGCAATGCGCTTAATGAGCGTGAGGACCGCCGGGTGGAACTCGCTGTACCCACCGGCCACCAGGTCGTTGCCGCGGTCGGTGGCCAGGACGTACTGCGTCAGGTCGTTGGTGCCGATGGAAAAAAAGTCTGCTGCCTCGGCGAAGGGGCCGGCCTGGAGGGCCACAGCGGGCACCTCCACCATGATGCCGACGGGCACGTCCTCGTCGAAGTCGGTGCCCTCGGCGCGCAGTTCGCCCTTCACCTTTTCGAGGAAAGCACGCACGCGGCGAATTTCCTCCAGCTGCGTAATCATGGGCACGAGGATGCGCACCGGGCCGAAGGCGCTGGCGCGCAGGATGGCGCGAAGCTGCGTCTTGAGAATCTCCGGCTTGTCGAGCAAGACGCGAATGCCGCGCCAGCCGAGGAACGGATTGTCCTCGCGGTGCGCCATCGGCAGCATCTTGTCGCCGCCCAGGTCCAGCAGCCGGATCGTCGTGGGCTGCGGGGCGGTGTGCTCGACGACATCTTTGTAGGTCTCAAACGTGCTCTCGGCCGAAAGGGTTACGTCCCCACGCATCATCAGCAGCATCTCGGTGCGAAAGAGGCCGATGCCCTTGGCCCCGCACTCGTCGAGCAGGCGCACCTCCTGGCTGAACTCGACATTGGCGCTGAGGCGCACGGCGTGGCCATCGCACGTCTCGGACGGGAGACTGGCGAGGTTTTTCTGCTCGTCACGCTGGCGCTGGTAGCGCGCGCGGCGGGCGTGGTAACGTTCGCGGCGGGCCTCGGTGGGGCGCACGACCACTTCCCCGCGCAACCCGTCGAGGACCACGGGGTCGCCGCTCTCTATTGGCCCGGTGGCGTCGCCGAGGCCGGCGACGGTGGGCACCCCCAGCGCGCGGGCGATGATGGAAACATGCGTGGTGGCCCCGCCCCGGTCGATGGCGAAGCCGCGCAGGCGCCGCCGGCTAAACAGCACCACGTCGGCGGCGCTGAGGTCTTCGGCCACGACGACTGAACCGGGCTCGACGCTCGCCAGCAGGTGCTCGCGACGCAGGTGGCGCACGAGGCGGTGCTGCACGTCGGCCAGGTCGGCGGCGCGCTCGCGCAGGTAGTCGCTGGGCCCCGCCTCGATACGCTGGCGGTGCTCGCGCATGACCGCCTCGATGGCGAAGCCCGCGTTGACGGCCTCGGAGCGGATGCGCTCGACGACGGCCTCGTAGAGCGCCTCGTCGCGCAGCATCAGGCGCTGCGCCTCGAAGATGCCGGCACTTTCTTCCCCGAGCTTCTGGCGGGTAATGGAAATCACCGTGTCGAGTTCATCCTCGGCCCGGCCGACGGCCTCTTCAAAGCGTTCGACTTCTTCCCCGACGGTCTCCTCGCCCGAGAGCGAACGCGCCTCCACCTCGTCCGGCTCGCCGGAGGCGGCGTACAGGCAGGCCGGGCCGATGGCGATGCCCGGCGCCACACCGATGCCGTTCAAGACGCGCTCGTCACGCTCTTCGCTCCGCGTGCGGTCCGCGACGACGCCTTCAAGCGGGGCGGCGTCGCCAGACACGGAGTGGTCGGGTGAGGCATCAGGCATGGGTAGGCAGAAAGACTCTTCCGTGCAGGACGGGTACGGCGGGGGAAAGGCACGTCGGGAGGGTTCTTAACGCTACGTCCCCGTCCTTTTGTTCACCGTCCTCACCGCCTGCTCGCCTCGGCGCGTGTGCGCCGCGTGCGGCATACCCTGGTCCCCTTCTTCCCCTTCGGCCCGCCCCGCAGGCCATCGCTCGCCGCGTCAAAGGGGCCCGCGCCCCGTCGAATTGCAGGACAAACGAGCCGGCGATGATGAGCGGCCCGGCCACCATCTCGGACGCAGACGGCACCTCTTCTTTCCTTCCTATTACGCCCGTGCCGTCTCGCTACCGCCCCGTCCGCGCGCGGTGATGCGCTTCCAGAGCGCCGCCGCCCGCGCGTTGACGGAGCCCGCCAGCCGGCTGGCGCTAATGTAGAGCGCCGGGATGAGCACCAGCGTGATGAACGTGGAGGCCAGCAGCCCGCCAATCACCACGCGCGCCAGCGGGGCCTGGAGGTTCGCCCCTCCGCCCAAGCCCAGCGCCAGTGGGAAGAGCCCCAACACCGTCGTGAGCGTCGTCATCAAAATGGGACGCAGGCGCAGACGCGACGCCTCCACGACAGCGTCTTTCAGTTCGCGCCCGCGCTCGCGCCGCTCCAGGTTCACGTAGTCGATCAAGACGATGGCGTTGTTCACGACGATGCCGATCAGCATCACCAGGCCCATGATGCTCTGCATGTTGATCGTGGTGCCGGTGAGCAGCAGCGTCGGCATCACGCCCACCAGCGCCACCGGCACGGTGAACATCACTACCAGCGGGTCCATGAAGCGCTCGAACTGCCCGGCCATGACCATGTAGACCAGCGCCAGCGCCATCAAAATGGCGATCAGGAAGTCCTGCCGGGCCTGCTGCTGCTCGCGGTAGGCCCCGCCGTAGACGACCGAGAAGCCGTCCGGTAGGCTCATGTCGCGGAGCCGCGTGCGGATGTTGCTGACGGCCTCCCCGAGGGCCCGGCCGCTCTCGAGGTTGGCGGAAATGCGAGTCACGCGCTGGCCGTTGATGTGGCGGATGTTCGTCGGGCCGCGTCCTTCCTGGCGCGTGACGAGCGTGGAGACGGGAATCGCCTCGCCCTCGGGCGTCTTGACGGCGATGTTGCCCAGGTCCTGGGCGGTCAGTCGGTCAGCCGGGCGCAGGCGCACGCTGATGGGAAAGCGCTGGCCGCCCGAGCGGAAGTAGCCGGCGGTGCTGCCGCCCACGCTCGTCTGCACCGCCTGTGCGACCTCCTCGACGGAGAGTCCCAGGCGCGCGATGCGGGTGCGCTTGAAGCGAATGTTCTCTTGCGGGCGTCCCTCGCGGCGCCCCACGCGCACGCCCACCACGCCGTCCACGCGTTCCATGCGCGTCTTCATGCGCTGGGCGACCTGCCGCGCCTGCGCGAGATTGTAGCCGCGAAGCTGCACTTGCACCTCGTCGCCCCCGCCGCCGGAGCTGAAGACGCGCCGCAACACCCAAAGCCCCGACTGCGCATCCACCTCCACGCGCGTGCCAGGGATCTGCCCGGTCACCGCCTGGCGCAGCGAGTCGGCCAGCGCGGTGGCGTTGATGTCTCGCTCGTCGGCGTCGGCCAGGCGGATTTCCACCTCCGCGTCGTCGCCGCGCGTCTCGATGGCAACGGTCTCGACCCCCTCATCCGGCAAAAGCGGGCGTACCGTCTTTTCCACCTTATTGACGTAGCGCCGAGCCACGGCCACGTTCGTCCCGCGCGCCATCTCGATCTCCACATCGATCTGGTTGGTCGTCGTCTGGGGGGCCAGCTCCACCGGGATGAGCGGCCACAGGGCCGCCGCCCCGACCACCAGCACGCCGGCGACCCCGAAGACGCGGTAGCGATACTTCAGCAGCCCGCCGAGGCGGTCGGCATATCGGTTTTCCATCCGTTCGAAAAAGCGCTGGAACCAGGACTTCTCCCGCGCCGCGTCCGACTCGTTCGGCTGGATCGTGAGGAAGCGCGAGGCGAGCATCGGCACGAGCGTCAGCGCCACGAAGAGCGAGCACACCAGCGCGAAGACGACCACCATCGCCAGCACCTGAAAGAGCTGGCCCGTGGTCGTGCGCATAAAGACGACCGGCAGGAAGATGACCGACGTGGTCAGCGTCGAGGCCACGATGGCGCCAACCACCTCGCGCGTGCCCACGCTGGCACTTTCCTTCGTCGATAAATCCTCCTCCTCGCGTAATCGCACGATGTTCTCCAGCACCACGATGGCGTTGTCCACGATCAGGCCGATGCCCAGCGCCAGCCCGCCGAAGGTCATCTGGTTCAGCGTCAGCCCCGCGAAGTAGAGCACCCCGAAGGTGGCGACCATCGAAATCGGAATGGAGAGGGCGATGATGCCCGTCGTCGAGAAGTTGCGTAGAAAGAGGTATAGGATCAGCACCGCCAGGAGTCCGCCCCAGATCGCCGAACTCCGCACGCTGTCGATGGACTTTTGGATGAACTGGCTCTGGTCGCTGACGACCGTAAGCCCCAGGTCCTGGCGCGCCTTGTTGATGCGCTTGACCTCTTGGCGAATGCGCTGGGCCACCGAGACGGTGTTGGCCCCGCTCTGCTTCTGGAGGTCGAGCCGCACGACCGGGCGGCCGTTCAGCGTGGCCACGTCCTCGACGTCCTGATAGCCGTTGACCACGCGCGCCACGTCCTTCACGCGCACCGGTGCTTCCTCGCGCGTGGCGACGACGGCGTTGCGAATCTGCTGAACGGTTTCGTATTCCCCTTGCGTGCGCACGTAAAGGTTTTTGAGGCCCTCTTTGACATCCCCGCCCGGCAGGCGCACGTTGCCGGACTGGATGGCCTGGCTGACCTCTGCGGCCGTCAGGTTCAGCGCCTTCAGGCGGTCGCGCTGCAGGCGCACCTGAATCTCCCGATATACGCCCCCGCCGATGGAAATGGACCCGACGCCGGGAATTTGCGAAAAGCGCTGCCGCACCTCGCGCTCCAGCACCTGCGTGAGCTCCTGGAGGTCCCGTGTGGGCGACGTGACCGAGAGGGTAACGATCTCCTGGCTGTTGGGGTCGAATTTCCAGATGCCCGGCGCCGACGCCTCACGCGGCAGCTCGTCACGCACGCGGTCGAGCTGGGCACGCACCTCGTTGGCTGCCTCTGCGACATTGGTGCCGCGCCCAAACTCAAGGCTGACGCGGCTGGCCCCCTGCGAGGAGCTCGACGTCATGCGCTCCACGTTGGAAATCCCCGAAAGGGTGTTCTCCAATGGATTCGTGATGATCTTCTCCATCTCCTCCGGCCCCACGTTCCCGTAGTTGGTGTACACGGTGATGCGCGGGTACTCGATCTGCGGCAAGAGGTCCACCGGTAGATAACGAAAGCCCGCCACGCCGACGGTAAGAATCACCAGGTAGACCATGGCCGTGGCGACCGGCCGCCGGATGGACGTGTCGGTAATCGAGGCCATACTTCGAGAGGTCGGAGAAGAGGGGGAACGGGAAACAGTGCGTCGTACGTGGTGCAGGCCTTCTTCTGGCGGACGCGCCGGCAGTACTCACGCGGACACGAGCCACGCAACACGTACCATGCGAGAGCCATCACTCGTCAGGATGCACCCGTCGAATCCGCCTGCCACGTCGACGAGTCGGGCGAGGAGGGCGCCTGCTGCTGCCCGTCCATGACCTGGCGCAGGAGATCTTGCTGCTGAAGGCTCTGCAGGTCCACGATGCGGGTCCACTTCGTTGGCTGCACGCGCGCCTGCGGCGAGCTGTCCCCGCCGCCCAGCAGGTGTTGCCCGACGACGACCACCCAGCTGTCCGGCTCGATGCCACGCACGCCGGCTACGTTGCTCCCCTCGGCAACGACCTGGACGGACTTGAACTGCATGGGTACCGGGCCCACCAGCGGCTGCGTGCCGTCCTCTGAGGTGTTCTGGCGAGGCGCCTGGAGCTCCTCGCCCAGCGAGGGCGCCACGTACACGCCGCGCGCGCCGGAGTCGGGATTTTCATAAAGCGCGCTCATGGGCACGAGCGTGGCCTTGCGGCTCTCCCCGTAGGCCACGTCCACCTTCACAAACATGCCAGGCCGGAGCTGTCCATTGTTGTTGTTTACGTCAATCTCCGCCTCCGCGCTGTACGTGCCCGACTCGATGAACGGCGAGATGCGAGACACCTCGGCGGTCACGGTGCTGTCGCCGCGCAGGCTGCCGGAGGTGATTCGCGCCGTCTGCCCCTCCTCAATGCGTCCCAGCATTTCCTGCGAGACGGGCACGGTGACCTGCACTTCGCTGAGCTTCCCAATGGTAAAAAGCGGCGTCTGCCCGCCGACCTGCATTCCGATCTCCGCATTTCGCTGGCCCACCCGCCCGCTGATGGGCGCACGCACCACCGTCTGCCCCACCGCCTCGGAGCGTTCGGCGATGGTGCCGCGCGCCTGCTGCACTTGCGCCTGCGCCTGCTGGTAGCTCGCCTTCGCCGACTGGAGCTGCGCACGTTGCGTCTCCAGTTGCTGCTGGCTTACCAGGCTGTCGGCAGCCAGCTTTTTGGTGCGCGTAAACTCCGCGCGAATCTCTTCGAGGTTGGCCTTCGCCTGCTGCGCCTGCGCCTGGGCCGATTCCAAGCTCGCCTGCGCCTGCGCAAGCTGCGCCTGCGAGGTCTGCGCATCGACGCGCGCCAGCACCTCCCCCCGCTGCACAAAATCCCCGTTTTGTGCCGTCACCGAAACGAGGCGGCCCGAGCTTTCGGGCAGCACTTGCACCTGCCCCTGTGCCTCGACGGTGCCGCTGAGCCGCTCGCGCAGCGGCAGCGCGCCATACTGGGCCTGCACCGCCTCCACCGCTGGAACGGGCACTTCGCCCTCCCCTCGCCCCCCGGACTCTCCTTCTGCCGAACCGCAGGCGGCCAGCACCAAGACCGCTCCCACTCCCAGCAAAAACAGCAGCGGAGGCGCTGCCACGCGTTCGTCCCTCAGGAGCGCTCGCCGAACCAATGGGCGAGACATCGGGGCCTTTCTACTGCAAAAGAAAAGCAAGGCAGGCAAGCAGCTTGCGAGAGAACGAACAGGTTGCCTGGGCACGGAACAGCTTTGCCCAAGTGCGGGGCTTTGGAAACCGTGTCGGAACGCGAAGTTCTCGCCCGAACGACGAATTGCACACAGACGCCACGAGTTGCACGCCCAGGGCGACGCGAGAGCACAGGAACCAGAACGATCCGGCAGACCCGACGGTTGCATTTATCGCGTTCGCAAAAGATACGACACATGTTTTCTCTTCGCCGGCCCCTCGTGCTGCGAAATGCACGCCGGTTTCGTCACATGCCTGCTCGCGCCACGACCCCTTTGGCGACGAGCACGCTGCGCGTTACCTTACGGGTCCGGCTGCTTCTGCGCTTGCCCTCCCGTTCTCTTCTTCCTCCCTCGCGTGCAAAAGCGTCGCAAGCGCCGGCTTATGGAGGCCGGCCTGATATTCGGGTTCTGGGCCGTGCTGGCTCTGCTCTCGCTGGGCAACGAACTTCTCGAGCCCCGCGAAGGCGGCGCCTTTGCCTGGTCGTCCCCGCACGTGGTGTACACGCTGGCTCTGTTTGGCGTGTGGATGTTGCTCACGCCGGGGGTCTTCTGGCTCTGCTGCCGCTTCCCGCTCGATGAAGACCATGGGTGGCGCAACGCCGCCTTGCACTTGGCGCTGGCCTTTGCGGCGGCCTTCGCCGTGGACCTCTTCACCGACGGCCTGCGCTACGCGCTCGATCCCGAAAGCTCGTTTCCGCCGGAGGAGCTCCAGCGCTTTCTTTTCCGGGACCTGTTGGCGCTGGACGTGCTCTACGAACTGACGATCTATCTGGCTCCTCTCGCGGCGGGCTTTGCGCGCAGCTACTTCCTGCGCTTGCGCGAGCGCCAGGCCCGCGAACGCCGCCTCGAAGCGCGCACCGAGCGCCTCCAGCATCAGCTCACCGAAGCGCGCCTGCAAGCGCTCCGGATGCAGCTCAACCCGCATTTTCTGTTCAACACGCTCCATGCCGTGAGCACGCTCGTCGGGGACGATCCCGCCGGCGTGCGCCGCATGATCGCACGCCTGAGCCGGCTCCTGCGCCACGTCTTGGAGGGAAGCGGGCGCGACGAAGTCCCGCTGCGGGAAGAAATGGCGTTTCTACGCGCCTATCTCGACATCATGCGAATACGCTTCCAGGGGCGTCTGGAGGTGGAGCTTCACACCCCCGAGGCCATCGAAGATGCTCTCGTGCCCAACCTCATCCTCCAGCCCCTCGTCGAGAACGCCGTCAAGCACGGCGCGGGGGAGGTGGAGAAAACCGGGCACGTAACTGTCGAAGCGCGCCGCGTGGAAGACACCCTGCTTCTGGAAGTTCGTGACAACGGGCCGCGCTTCCAGCCGGGCGGCGACGCGCCCGATCTGGAGGCGGGCACGGGGCTTGAAAACGTTCGCACGCGCCTCGGCGAACTGCACGGCGCGGCGGCATCGCTCTCTTTCCGCGTCGCCGAAGGCGGCGGCCTGGTCGCGCAGGTGCGGCTTCCCTTCCGCCCCGCCGACGGCGTGGAGCCGCGCGCCGAGTCGCTACGCGCCAGCCTGCCCCCTGCCGCCGAAGCCGTCGCGTAGCTTCGTGGTTCGCGAAAAATTGCCCGACAGGTTGACATTGTAGAAATCAGATTGTGGGCTCCGATTCCACTCGCACACCCGTCGCCGTGCCGCTGCACATTCTCATCGTGGACGACGAGCCGCTGGCCCGCCGCCGCCTCCGGCAACTCCTGGACGGGCGCAACGCGGTGGAGGCCATCCGCGAGGCCGAGAACGGACGTGAGGCGGTCCAGCACATCACCCGCACGAAGCCCGTCGGCGAGGCCCCCTCCAGCCAGACGTCACCGGACCTCGTCTTTTTGGACGTGCAGATGCCCGGCCTGAGCGGCGTGGACGTAATCCGCAAGGTCGGCCCCGAGGCAATGCCGCCGGTCGTTTTCGTGACCGCCTACGACCAGTATGCCTTGGACGCCTTTCGCCTCGCGGCGCTCGACTACCTCGTCAAGCCCTTCGACGACGAACGCTTCGAGGAGGCCTTCGCCCGTGCTCGCGATCAAGCTCGCCTGCGCGACAAAAGCCAGACGGCCGACCGCCTGCTGACGCTTCTGGAAAACGAAGGCGGCGCTCCGAGCGCGGACGACCCCGCCTCCCCGCTCGAACGCATCGCCGTCGAGACGCCCGGCCGAATGCGCATCATCCCCGTCGGCGACATCGACTACGTCACGGCCGACGGCTCCTACGCCGAGCTGCACCTTTCGGGCGGCGACCACTACCCAGTTCGCGAACGCATGAAGACCCTGGAAGAGCGCCTGGACACGGAGGTGTTTTTTCGCATTCACCGTTCCACAATTGTGCGACTGGATCGCGTAGAGTCCCTTCTCACGCGCGGCGGGGGGCGCTACGCCGTGGAATTGAAAGACGGCACGCGCTTGAAGGTGAGCCGCAGCCGCTACGAAGACCTGCAAGACCGCCTCGGCCTGCTGCGGTAGGTAGGAAGCGTCAGGGGCAACGCGGGGTTACGGCACGGGCTTAGGACAACGTGGGAAGCGCGTTTTCTGAATCAGACGTTTGCGATCACGCGCTCGTACTCGTCGTGCGGGCCAATCCAGGACCACACGATCTCGTTTCCGTCAAGCACTCCGCCCCCCGTAGTCGAGCGTCACCCGCGCGGAGTGGACCGGCTTCGTCTGGCGCACCTTCTCGAACTCCAAACTCGGGTGGCTCGAGTTCTGCTCGAAAAGGCGACACGCCTTGCGCGCTCGTTTCTTGATCTGCTCGTCGAGCTGACCGTAGTGCTTCCAGAAGCTTTCGGTCGCATTCGAGATCACAGGCGGCTCGGGTCCATGCGCTGCGTTTCTCCCCGGCGATGTTCGGTGAGCGCCTCGTCGGCGAGTTTCCCCGACTCCTTCTGCGACTCGGCGAACAACTTTTCCCAACGCTTCTCCGACTCGATCTCGACGAGTAGGCGCTCCGCGAGTGTGTCCTGATCCTCGTCGGGAAGCTACGAGACTCGGTCGAACGCTTTTTCGAGTAGCCGCGTCATCGCTTTGAAATGCACTGTTTCGTGTGGCGAATCACGCTATTGATAAGACCGGCTGGCCCCGCCCAATGGCCTCTGCGTTCCTTCACGCGCTCTAATGTAGACGCGGCGAGAAGAAAGAGCCGAAGGCGATAACGTATCAGAGGGTCCGCATATCTGTGAGTTCACCTGCGAGTGGAGGTTACAGCGTGACCGCTTCCCGAAGTCGCCAACCATTTGCCGCACCTCCGACGTAGCAGAACGAACCAACGCAACTTGTCAGGTGCAACGATGAGTTATGTGCATCTCAATAGGTAAGTTTCACGCTCTCAAATATGCCATACGCCTTTGCGCATTGCTCCTTACCTTCGCAAACTGCTGTCATAGAGAGTGAGGCGCGAGGCGAAAGGAGCGT
>PXTS01000007.1 GCA_003022485.1 Bacteroidetes bacterium QS_8_68_28 | reverse complement strand
CCTCCTCCAGAACCTCGACACGATGATCTCCAGTCGCGTGGAGCTGCCCGTCAACATCGCCGAGGACCCCCTCACGGCGGTGGTGCGCGGCACCGGCAAAGTCCTCGACGAACTCGAAGACTACGAGGCGGTTCTTACTTGAGCGCGGGGGTGTGGGTGTGCGGGAGGAGGGTTTCTTCCTCTATCCTGCGGCTCACACCTCTGCACGTGCGTTCCCCGCCCTCCCGAACGCCCGCACTCTCTGTCCGCAATGACCTCCCTCTGGGACCAGCTCAAAGACTGGGTGCTCGTGGCCGTGCTCGTGGCCGTGAGTCTGGCGGTGATGTTCGCGCAGAACCAGCCGCTCGTGCGCGGGGTGCGCGCCGAGGCGCTGGAGGCGACGGCCCGTCTCGAAGGCACCTTCGCCTGGATAGGCAACTACCTGCGCGCCCTCGACGAAAACCAGCGCCTGCGTGCGGAAAACATCGCTCTGGCCGGCGAGGTGGCGCGCTCGCGCGAGGCGCGCGCGGAGAACACGCGCCTGCAGGCCATGCTGGGGCTACGTGACACGACGCGCTTTGAGGTCGAGCCCGCGCGCATCATCTCCAAAGAACTGAGCGGGCAGCAGAACCTGTTCACCATCAGCGCGGGGAGCCGCGACAGCGTGGAGACAGGCATGCCCGTCATCGACGAGCGCGGCGCGGTGCTGGGGCGCGTGGCGCTGGTGAGTTCCGCTCACGCGCGCGTGACCCCGTACCTCAACGCCGACTTTCGCGTGGCCGGGAAGGTGCAGTCCCTCGACGCCGAAGGCATTGTGCGGTGGACTGGCGGGCGCCGCGACCGCCTCTTGATGGAGCACGTGGTGCAGACCCAGCCCGTGCTGCCGGGCCAGCGCGTCGTGACCAGCGGGTCGAGCGGGTACTTCCCGCCAGGCTTGGCCATCGGCTACGTGGACTCGGTCATGACCGCGCCGGGACGCAACGAGTACGACGTGCAGGTCGCTCCCGCCGGCCCGGTCAGCGAGGCGCGTTTTGCGTTCGTCATCCTCTCGGCCCCGCGCCTCGACGAGGAGCGCCAGGGCCGCGCCGGAGCGGCCGGCGCCCTCCCGCAGCCGTAGACGGGCTGCCGCGTCTGGCCAACGGCTCACCGATGATGCGAACGCTCGCGCGGAGCAAGCGTTTGCAGAAGCTCTTCTCTCTTTCACGTCGGTCCCGTCTCTCGATGTCTGCTGTTTCCCTCCCGGCCCGTACCGCGTGGCTCGGGGCGGCGCTCGTGCTTTTCCTCGCCGCCCCGTTGCGGGCGCAAGTCACCGACGCGCCCCCGTCGGTGCCCGAGCCCGCCTCCGCCGAAGCCGCTTCCCCACTGGCAGACGTCGTCCAGAACGCCATCAGCTCCAAGGAGCTGGGGAATGGCTTCTGGGGCGTGAAGGTAACCGCTGGGACGACGGGAGCCGTCCAGTACGAACGCGAGGCGGACAGACGGTTCGTGCCTGCCTCCAACGTCAAGCTCTACACTGCCGCCGCCGCGCTCGACCAGCTCGGGCCCGATTATCGTTTTGAGACGCGCCTCTACCGGCAGGGGCCCGTTCGCGGCGACACCTTGCGCGGTGACCTGATCGTGCGCGGCTCCGGCGACCCCACCATCGGCGGCTACGAGCAACGCGACGACCGCCTGCAGGTCTTCCGCGCGTGGGCCGACTCGCTGCGCGCCGCTGGCATCCAGCACGTCACCGGCAGCGTCCTCGGCGACGACGACATCCACAGCGACGCCCTGCTGGGCCACGGCTGGGCCTGGGACGACCTGCCTTACCGCTACGCCACGGAGCTGAGCGGCCTCTCCTTCGGCGAAAACCTGATTGAGCTCCAGGCCGTCGGCCAGCTTCTCGGCCAGCCGGCCGCCCTCTCCGTCAAGCCGCTCCAGACCGGCTACCTCGACTTGGTGAACCGCTCGGAGACGGTCTCCCGCAAGGCCGATGAGGAATACCGCCGCCTGCCGGGCAGCCGCCGGCTCTACGTGGAAAGCCGCGTGCGCCCCGGGCGCGTGCAACGCGAGAAGCTCTCGGTGGGCAACCCGACTGGCTACTTCGTGAGCGTGCTTCGGGGCGTGCTGCGGCGCGCAGGCATCAGCGTGGCCGGCTCGGCGATGGACGCCGATCATCTTCCCGCCCCCCCCTCCTATCAGGCCCCGCGCACGCAGGTGGTGGCGCGCTACCGCTCCGCTCCGCTCGCCGAGATCGTGCAGACGATGATGGAAGAGAGCCAGAACCTCTATGCCGAGCAGATTCTGCGCACCCTGGGGGCCGAGCGCCCCGTCGAGGCGCTGGTGCGCGGCGGCCCCGACGATCCCGACCCCGGCTCCGGCGCGATGGGCGTGGAAGCAGGTCTGCGCACTTTCGCCGCCGCCGGCATCGACACCAGCCGCGTGCGTCTGGCCGACGGGTCGGGGCTCTCGCGCTACGACATGGTCAGTCCCACGATGACGGCCGCGCTGCTCTCGTACATGCGCCGGCACCCCGACCCCGCTGTGGCCGAGGCATTCATGGACGCGCTCCCCGTAGGCGGGCGCACCGGCACGCTCGAAAAACGCTTCGAGCGCGGCCCCGCCGAGGCCAACGTGCGCGCCAAGACGGGCACCCTCAGCGGCGTGAGCGCCCTCAGCGGCTACGTGACCACCGCCGGCGGGCAGCCGCTGGTCTTCGTCATCATGGCGAACCACTACTCCGCCGACTCCGACGAAGCCCGCGACGCCATAGATCGGATCGTGCAGGCGCTGGCAGCGGGAGAGGTTTAGGTTTGTAGGTGTGTGCGGGGGTGGACGATGGAGTGGAAAGAAGCAGAGGGGGAACGAGACGGCAACGCGTTGCGCGCGACCGGCCTACGCTGCTCTGACGAGCCGTGCCGGCTTCGTCTCTTTCAACGCCCGCAAACAAGCATCACGCGACACGCATCACGTGACACGCATCACGCGACACGCAACGCGCACTCACTCAGCCGGCACGTCCGCCCGCTCGATATCGAGTTTGCGGCGCATCTCTTCCAGCGGCACCCCCTTGGTTTCGGGCATGAGAATGAGCACCCACAGGAGCTGAAGCACCATAAATCCGCAGAAGATGCCGAAGGTCAGGCTCACCGAGATGCCTGCCAAAACGGGAAAGAGCCACGACACGACGAAGTTCATCGCCCAGTGCGTGAACACGCCCAGTGACTGCCCGCGGGCGCGCACCTCGTTGGGGAAAATCTCACTGATGAAGACCCAGATCACCGCGCCCTGCCCCACCGCGTGCGAGGCGATAAACACCATGATGCTGGCGAGCACGACCGTGCTTCCGGCCCCGACGGCCGCGGCCTGTCCTTGCTGAAAGGCCTCGCCGTACAGGAAAAAAGCCGTCGCCACCGTCGCCAGACTGGTGATGTAGCCGACCGACCCGATCAGCATGAGGCGGCGGCGTCCGAACCAGTCGATGACCAGCATTGCTGCGGCGGTGGCCACGAGGTTGACCCCGCCGATCATGGCCGTCTGCAAAAGCGCGGCGTCTTCTCCCACGCCGGCCATCCGGAAGATGCGCGGGGCGTAATAGAGAATGGCGTTGATGCCGGAAAGCTGGTTGAACGCCGCGATGGCGACGGCCAGTGAGATGGGCACCACGTACTTCGCCTGAAAGAGCGCCTCGCGCACCCCCGAGCGCTTCTGGCGAAGCGAACGGCGGATCTTGTCGATATCGTCGCGGACGTCTCCGCTGTCGGTGCCGGTGCGGCCCAGGATGCCACGTGCGGCGTCCGCCCGACCCGCCGCCACGAGCCAGCGCGGGCTCTCCGGCACGAAGGCGAGCAACCCGAGAAAGAGGACCGCCGGCGCCGCCTCCACGCCGAACATCCAGCGCCAGTCGGACGCGCCCAACGCCATCGCCCCGATGACGTAGTTGGAAAGCTGCGCGACGAGAATGCCGACCACGATGTTGAACTGAAACGTCGCCGTCATGCGCCCCCGGTACTCCGCCGGCGAGAGCTCCGAGACGTACATCGGAGAGACGACCGAGGCGCCGCCCACGCCCACGCCGCCGACAAACCGAAAGAGCACGAACGCCCACCAGTTGGTCGCCAGCGCGCTTCCGACCGCGCTCACCAAGAAGAGCAGCGCCAGCACGAAAAGCATGGGCCGCCGCCCGTAGCGGTCGGCCGGCTCGCCGGCGGTGAGCGCGCCGATCACCGTCCCGATTAGCGCGCTGGAGACGGTGAACCCCAGCCACGCATTGCTCAGGTCGAAAACGCGCTGCAGGTCGGCGTTCGCCCCCGAGATGACAGCCGTGTCGAACCCGAAGAGCAGGCCGCCGAGCCCGGCGACGAGCGCGCAACCGAGCACGTAGCGTTGCTGCGAATACATAGGCACAAACAAAGAGCAGGCGGGAGAGAAAAAAGAGCCGTCCGCTGGTAGGCTTTCGCTGGAGGGTTTCGACAGAACGGACGTCGAACTAGCTTCAGGATCGCATTCGCAGTGGCTGAAAGCAAACCGAGCGTTTCCGAGTCGCCGGAGCCGGGAAAACGATTCGGGAGGGGAGTTGCTCAGCGCGCGGCTTCCGCCGGCTCGGGAGTATCCAGCGCGAGCTGCGGAATATCGCTCCACCTGCCGATGTCGTAAGCGGGCGTGCCGCCGGCACGCGAGGCCACATAGGCCCCGAGGCGATTGGCCCGGGCGAGCACGACGTCGCTGGCCTGGCCGTCGAGCAGGCCCGCAAGGAGTGCGGCCAGAAAGGCGTCGCCCGCTCCCACGGTGTCTTGCACGCTCACGGAATAGCTGCCACGCCGCGTCCACTCGCCGTCGCGCCAGAGCGCGCTTCCCTCCGCCCCGCGCGTCACGCAGACCGCCCGGCAGCCGAAGCGGCGCGCCAGCGCGGCGACGGTGCCCCGAAGGTCGCCCGAAAGATCCAGCCAGCCGCTGATCTTGAACAGCTCCTGCTCGTTGAGCTTCGCCACGTCGGCGAGATCGAGCGAGGCTTCGATGACACTGCGCTGCCCGTAGGGCGGGCGCAGGTTCACGTCCAGCACCTTGACGGTATCGTCGCGCATGTCACAAAGGGCGCGCACGGTGCGGCGCGTGCGCTCCCGGCGCTGCGCGAGGGTGCCGAAGACGAGCGCCGCCGCCTCGGAGGCCCGCTCCGAGAGCGCCCCCGTCAGCGTGAGGGCGTCCCACGCCACCGGCTGTACGATGACGTACTCGGCGCCGCCGCTGTCGTCGAGGGCCACCTTCACGAAGCCCGTTTCGAGGTCGGCGTCCACCTGGACGAGGGCCGTCGTCATGCCGCGCGCCTTGAGGCGGCGCAACGCTTCACGCCCGAGCCGGTCCTCTCCCACGCGGCTCACCATGGCAACCTCTTCCCCCAGCGCGTGCAGGTGACAAGCCACGTTGAAAGGCGCGCCGCCCAGGTACAGCCCTTCGGGCAGGGCATCCCAGAGCATCTCGCCCACGCACAGAATTTCTCGCTGATGATCCACGAAAGAAAGAGACGGATGCAGAACAGAACGGGACTGCGTAGGCGAGCGCTTTTTTCAACTCGACCGGGCACTGCACGATGCGCGCACGACGAGTTTCGGGCGCAGGGTGAGGATCTCGTCACGGACGCTCTCGGCTCGGAATGTAGAACCAGTAGCGCCCGTAGCCGCCGCCCATTGGGGAGTTCAGTCTGTTGACCATCGCCACGCACTCCGGCTTCGGCTGGGTAGCCGGCAGGCTCTCGGCGGCGCACCGGAAGTCACCAACGGTCTGGTTTCAACAAAACAAGTTTTTAGTGGGATCGGTCCTATTCTAGAACGGATCGTCTTTGGTCGCCGGCCGGGTGGAGACGGCATTCTCCACCGGGGCTCTTCTCTCCGGCAAACTCACACGCCTGCGCCCCGGGCGCGCGAACACCTCGGCGCGTGATTCGTCTATATGAGTGCTATTTCGCGGCCCTGTTTTCGCCCGTCCGCCTCGTGCACTCCGCCCGATGCTGATCTCCCCTGCTGACGACTCCGCGCCCTCCGACGGGCCAGCTCTTTCAGACCTGCACGCCACGACCGTGCTGGGGGTGTGGCAGGGCGGCCAGGTCGCCCTCGGCTCCGACGGGCAGGCCACGATGGGCGAGACGGTCATGAAGCACCAGGCCGAGAAGGTGCGCTCCCTCTACGACGGGGAGATTCTGGCGGGCTTCGCCGGCTCGACCGCCGATGCGTTCACCTTGTTCGAGCGCTTTGAGGAAAAGCTCCAGCAATACGGGGGCAACCTCACGCGCGGGGCTGTGGAGCTGGCCAAAGACTGGCGCACCGACAAATACCTGCGCAAACTCGAAGCCCTCCTGGCGGTGGCCAGCAGCGAACGCCTGCTACTCATCAGCGGGCAGGGCGACGTAATCGAACCCGACGACGACATCTTGGCCATCGGCTCGGGCGGCCCCTACGCGCTGGCCGCCTCGCGCGCGCTCCTGCACCGCAATCCCGACCTCTCTGCCCGCAAGGTGGTCGAAGAGGGCCTGCACATCGCGGCCGACATCTGCATCTACACCAACGACAACCTGACTGTTCTCGAACTCAGCGACGACGCCTCGTAGACACGACGCGCTTGGGCCGCCAACAAAAACACGTCGCCCACGCCTCTTCAGCACGAACATTTGCGCCACAAAACGCAACAAAAAGAACATATACAACATACGTTATTTATTAATTTTTATCAATACACTCCCCTCTGACCGTCTGACAGAGCGGATATCCTCTTTGCTTTTTTGTAAATATTTCTACGTCTATATCTGCCCGATATCATGAGGAAGGTTTCCAGCGCGCGCCCTTCGCGCACTGCTCACCACGCCGCCGTTTTCGTAGATTACGCCAACTTGCACGCCCTGCTCGCCGAGCGCCTCGACGCCTCCGAGCAGGCGCATCCTCACATCGCGGAGGCGGTGGGGGCGTTGCGCCGCTACCTGGCAGACGAAGACGGCACCTCGACGCTCATGACGGCCGCCTATGCCGATTTTAGCGCGCTGGGCGACGAAGACGATCTCCAGCAGGCGCTCTACCACCAAGGCGTCGAGCCGCGCTTCGTGCCCCGCGAGCCCGAGGCGAGCGCCGCGCAAATGCAGCTTTCGGTGGACGCCACGACGCTCGCGCACCGCCGTCCCGCCGTGGAGACGATTGCCGTCGTGACAGGCAATCGCACGTTCCTCCCCCTCGTGCAGGCGCTGCGGCGCGAGGGGGCCCACGCGTTCGTCGCCGCGCTCGCCCCCCCGCCGCCCGACGAGTTTACCCATACGGACGGAGATGTTTTTATGGATCTATTAAACCTCTTCAGCGACGCGGCGCGGCGCGAGCTGCTGCAGAGTGGCGAGATGCCCCCCCGCTGGCAGGAAGGCGCGCCCACCGGGCCCGGCGGGGAGGACGCGGCCCGCTACGAGCGCCTCGACGACAACATGCTGTTTCGCACTCTCGAGATCGCCGAGGAGCACTTCGGGCAGTACGACGAAGTGTACCTCACGCCCCTTCTGCGCAAGCTCTCCGACGTGCTGGGGGAACGCTTCGACCCGAAAGCGCTCGTCAGTGATCTCGAAGACGCCGGCGCCGTCCGTCTCGAAAAGCGGCGGGGCTACCCGTACGACTACACCGTCCTGATCGTCGAGCGCGGCCACCCGGACGTGCAACAGATGGAGGAAGACTTCTACGACGGCGGGCGTTCCCACTACGAGCGCGGGGGCCGAACGTCCTCTGCGAACAGAGCGTCCCTGGACGACACATCCGGCTACGACGGCCCGGCGAGCGACCCCGACGAAACCGACGCGCGCCGTACCGAACCGGCCGCCGGCTCCGACGGCGAGAACGACTCCCATTGACGCCCTTTTCCCGTTCCCCTCTTTCTTTCCTACCAAGAATGACCAACGAACTTACCCCTCGGCAGATTGTCGCCGAGCTCGACAAGTACATCATCGGGCAGGACAAGGCCAAGAAGAGCGTCGCCATCGCGCTGCGCAACCGCTGGCGCCGCCGCCACGCCCCCGAGGAGATGCGTGACGAGATCATGCCCAACAACATCATCATGATTGGGCCGACGGGCGTGGGCAAGACCGAGATCGCCCGCCGCCTGGCCAAGCTCGCGCGCGCTCCGTTCATCAAGGTGGAGGCCTCGAAGTTCACCGAAGTCGGCTACATGGGACGCGACGTGGACTCGATGATCCGCGACCTCACCGACATCGCTATCAACATGGTGCGCGAGGAGCACTCCGAGGACGTGCAGGGACGCGCCGAAGAGCACGCCAACGAGCGCATCCTCGACATTCTGATCCCTCCCGCGCAGAACGGCCAGTCCGCTTCCGCCGGCGACGGGGACGGCCCGGAAGAACCCTCCACCATCGAAGGCCCGGGCTTCCAGCTCCAGACCGACGAGGGCGACGCGGGCGGCGGCTCGGGCGGAGAAGAGCAGAGCTTGCGCGAGCGCACTCGCGCGAAGTTCCGCGAAAAGCTCGAAGCCGGCGATCTCGAAGACCGCGAGATCGAGATCGAGGTCAGCTCCGACCAGTCTTCGATGATGCAGGTCTTCGGCCCGATGGGCATGGAGGAAATGGGCGTGGACCTGCAGGAGATGTTCGGCAACCTCGGCGGCGGGAGCCAGAAGAAAACGCGTCGGCTGCCCGTCAGCGAGGCGCGCGAGCTTTTGACGCAGGAGGAGGCACAGAAGCTCATCGATATGGACAAGGTCAAGGAAGACGCCCTGGAGCGCGTGCAGCAGAACGGGATCGTCTTCATCGACGAGATCGACAAGGTGGCCGGTGGCACGCGCACGCGCGGAGACGGCGGCGGAGGCGGCAGCGGGCCGGGCGTCAGTCGCCAGGGCGTGCAACGCGATCTCCTGCCCGTGGTCGAAGGCTCGAACGTGCAGACCAAGCACGGCATGGTGCAGACCGACCACATCCTCTTCGTCGCCAGCGGGGCCTTCCACGTCTCCAAGCCCTCTGACCTAATTCCCGAAATGCAGGGGCGCTTCCCTATTCGCGTGGAGCTGAACAACCTCGACGAGGACGACTTCTTCGAGATCCTCCAGCAGCCGAAGAACGCGCTTTTGAAGCAGTACGCCGCGCTGCTGGCGAGTGAGGACGTGGAGATCACCTTCACCGATGACGCGGTACGCGAGATCGCCCGCATCGCCTATGAGGTCAACAACAGCGTTGAGAACATCGGCGCGCGCCGCCTGCACACGATCCTGACGACGCTCCTGGAGGACATTCTCTTCGCCGTGCCCGACGAACGCAGCGGCGAGCACATCGAGATCGGCCCCCAGGAGGTGCGCGACCGCCTCAGCGACATCGCGCAGGACCGCGACTTGAGCCAGTACATTCTTTAGCGGTCGGCCTTCAGCAGTTGGCTTTCAGCTCCATGCTACGCGTGGACGTCCGGGTCTTCTTTTCCTTTTCCTTGATGCTCTATGAAGCGCCTCTCTTCCCTTCTCGCGCTCCTCGCCACCGGCCTGCTGGCGCTCACCATCGCCGGCTGCGACTCCAACGGGGACGGCAGCGACGCCCCGTCCACGCTCGACGGCACGTTCGAGGCGACGACTTTCACCATCACGCGCGAGCCGTTCGGAGAGGTTGACGTGATTGAGGACCTCGGCGGCTCCCTCACGATGGATTTCGACGAGGACGGCACGGTCGTGGTCAAAGCGACGGCCCCCCTCCCCGGCCAAGACGACATCGACGAGCGCGCCGAGGGGACCTACGAACTGGCCGAGGACGGACGCCTGACCTTCGACTTTGGCGAAGAGGGCGAGGCGCTGCGCGAGCAGCTCGGCGAGGAGCCCGACTTCACCTACGACTACGACGACGGCGAGATCCGCACGTCGGGCGACGGCTACGAGATCGTGCTGAAGCGGCAGTAAGTGAATCCAAATCAGGGCTTGTGGATTCGACCACGGACGACGGACCGCGGACGGCGGTCTTTTAAAGCCCAAAGGAGGCGTTGCTGCCGATAAGCGAAGGACGTTCGCCGGGCAGTCGGCAACAGCGAAGCAGGAGGCGCAGGCTCGCAGCTTCCTCACGCCACGTGCTGGTTGCCCTCGGTCATCGGCGAGCTGCTCCCGGCGGGGGGCGCCCCGTCGCCGGCGTGGTCGTTTTCACGAGCGGCTTCTTCCTGCGCGCGGGTCAGCGAGGCGACCAGATCGTCGGTGGAGATGACCTCTTCGGTCTGCGGGTCCACCTGGCCGAACTCCAGCACGCCCGTCGGGCAGCTCTGCACGCAGGCCGAGCAGCGCACGCACTGCGGGTCGTCCATCGGGATACCGCGCTGGGCGTAGTGCATCACGTCGATGCCCTGGTGGCAGACGCTCGTGCACTGGTTGCAGGAAATGCACTTTTTCTTGTCCGCGAGGATGCGGAAGCGGCTGAACTTGGTGTAGACGTGCATCAGCGCCGCCAGCGGGCAGAAGAAGCGGCACCAGAAGCGCCCCGAGAGCCAGAAGTAGACGCCGTAGCCGACCATGCCGGCCAGCACCACGTCCACCAGCCAGCTGTAATTGAGGCTGAATCCGAGGAGCCGGCCGTACATGCCGGCGTTGAAGATCCCAGCCATCAGGCTATTCGGCCAGATCCACCCGCCGATGCGAAAGAACAGCAGCAGGAACGCCAGCCCCAGGATGACCTGCCCGGCCAAGTTGAGCCTGTTCCAACCCGGGCCGTGGGGCATTTTGTCGCGGTGCTGGTCGCCGAGGGTCTCCGCCAGCGCACCGCAGGAGCAGATCCAGCCGCAGTACGCGCCTTTGCCCCAGTAGTAGATCATGCCGGGAATCAGCACGAAGGTCTGCACGAAGCAGATGCCGAGCCACCACCAGAGCGGCTCGCTGGTGAAAACGTTGTACACCGAGAG
>PXTS01000006.1 GCA_003022485.1 Bacteroidetes bacterium QS_8_68_28 | reverse complement strand
GGGGCCGCTCTGCACCGCCGGTCGGTTCTTGGGCGGCAGCGACGTGAGCCAGACAGAGCATGGCGAGCAGGGACGCGGCGGGGCGCATGAGAGCGTGGGGGAAAGAGCGAGAAAGAAGAGGCACGGGGAGAACGAAAGCGCGGGAGCACAGGGCGTGTGGGAGCGGTGCTCCCGCTCACCCACGCCCCCATGCGCCCGAGCCCAGTGTCTCACACGAAAACCAGCACCAGGTGTCTCACACGAAAACCAGCACCAGCAGCGTGTAGAGTCCCGCCGCGAGCGTCCCTGCCAGCAGCGCCAGCGGGAGTTGGGTGTAGACGTGGTCCATCAGGTCGCAGCCCGTCGCCAACGAGGAAAGAATCGTCGTGTCGCTGATCGGGGAGCACTGGTCCCCCATCACGGCCCCGCCGACGACCGCTGCAAAGCAGAGCGTGATGAAAAACGGCTCCGGCAGCACCGTCCACGCCAGCGGCATCGCCACGGGAAAAACCACCGCGTAGGTGCCCCAGGAGGTGCCCGTCGCGAAGGCGATCAGGAGGCAGAGCACCATCAGCAGCGCCGGCAGCGCGGCGGGGACAATCACGTCGCCCACGGCGGCCGTGACGTAAGCGGCCGTGCCCACTTCGCTGGCCACTTCTTTGAGCGTCACCGCCAGGGCCAGGATAATCGCGCCGATGGTCACGCCCTTGCACCCGTCAATGAAGCCGTCGATGGCGTCCTGGAGGGCCATGCCTTTCGCCAGCGCGATCCCGATGGCCGCCAGCACCGTCAGCACGAACGCGCCCGCGATGGGCAGAAGCGGGTCCTCCGTCCGGCCGAGGATGAAGTAGGTCACGAGGTAGGGGATGATCGCCACGCCCAAGAGCACGCCCAGCGGGCCGAAGAAGTCCACCAGCCCCGGCCGGTAGCCGTCGGGCACGTCCAGCTCCGTCAGCTCGTCGGCGGCCATCGGCGAGGCACCCGCGCGGTTGAGTCGGCCGGCCTGACGCGCGCGCCGGCGGGCGGCGCGCATCTTCCCGCCCAGCAGCCCTGCCGGAAGTTTTTCCCATGCGAAGAGCAGCGTCAAGAGCACCGCGAAGATCGCGTAGAAGTTCAGCGGCAGCGCGGAGAAGAAAAAGCCGATTCCGTCCTCGGCCGTCTCAAAGAGCGGGATCGTCCCGGCCACGAGGCCGCCGATGTAGATGGGCCACACGTTGAACGGGATGAGCGTGGCCGCCGGCGAGGCGGTGGAGTCCACCATGTAGGCCAGTTCCTCGTGCGCCACGTCTTGCTCGTCGTTGATGGGCCGCGCCGTCGCGCCGGTCAGCACGGTGCTGACGGTACCGCCCTGGTGGAAGATCAACCCCATCAGCCACGCGAAAAACTTGGCCGAGCGCGGCCCGCGCACGAGCCGCTCGCCGGCCCATTCGGCGAAGCGCATGGCCCCGCCAGTGCGCGTCCACAGCCCGATGAGTCCTCCCAGCGACCACAAGTAAACCAGCAAGATGAGCGCGAAGTCCTCCGTCCCGATGGCCGGAATGAGAAACTCCTGCACGACGTTGAGCTTGCCGGAAATGACCCCGCCGAGCGCCACCCCGATGAAGAGCGCGCTGACGACCTCGCGCATCCAGAAGGCCAGCACGATGGCCACCAGCGGCGGCACGACCGACCAGAAGCCGTAGTGATCGCCCTGCTGGGGGACCGCGCCGGCGAAAAACACGCCCGCCGCGACCAGCAGCAGCCCGACGCCGATGCCGATCCAGCGCCGGCGCTGCGAGGGGCCGCCCGGCGTGGAACTCGTTTGCGAATCGGGAGGCGCTTCTGAAGACGGGGGCGTGCCGGTCGTCGGGACATCGTCCCTTTGGGCGTCTTGCTGCGAGACGGGCATCCGGCGGAACGGTCGTTCCAAAAGCAACGGGCGAGGACGCCGGCGGCGGAGCGCACCCGGCAGTTTGAAAATATCCGTCCAACACCTATTTTGAAAGGCGAACGCGAAAAAAAGATGAACGGGCTTGCTGACTCGTTCTCCCAGCAGCTATGCATTTCGCAATATGCATTTCGCAACGTCCACCCCCCGCCTCTTTTTGCTTCCTGCGCTTTTGGTGCTTGCGCTCTGCGTCGGGTGCAGCGCCTCCGTCGACACGACCGCCGACGACACGACCGCCGAGCGCGACGCGCAGACCGTTGCCGAGGAGGAAAGCACGCTGCACGCCCGTGCCGAGCGGATCGCCGACGAGCACGTCCTCATCGACGGGCACATCGACGTGCCCTACCGGCTGCGTCGGTACGAGGAAAACATCAGCCGGAGCGCCCCGCTGGGAGACTTCGACTATCCCCGCGCAAAGGCCGGCGGCCTCGACGCGCCGTTCATGTCCATCTACATCCCCGTCGAGCGCCAGGACGACTACGCCGGCGCCCGCGCCCTGGCCGACTCGCTGATCGACATGGTGGAAGGCTTCACCGAGCGCGCGCCCGACAAGTTTGCCATTGCCCCCTCGCCGCAGGCGGTGCGTCGCCAGTCCGAGCAGGGGCTCATTTCGCTTCCGATGGGCCTGGAAAACGGCGCGCCTATCGGGGAGGACCTGTCGAACCTCCAGCACTTCTACGACCGGGGCATTCGCTACATCACGCTCGCTCACGCCGAGCCGAACCAGATCTCCGACTCCTCCTACGACGAGGAGCGCGTGCACGGCGGCCTGAGCGACTTCGGGCGCGAGGTCGTGCGTGAGATGAACCGCCTCGGCATGATGGTGGACGTCTCCCACATCACCGACGAGGCGTTTGACGACGTAATGGAGGAGACCCAGGCGCCGGTGATCGCCTCGCACTCCTCTGCGCGCCACTTCACGCCCGGCTGGGAGCGCAACATGAGCGACCCGATGATCCAACGCCTCGCCGAGAATGGCGGCGTCATCATGATTAACTTCGGCTCCTCGTTTTTGCGCGACGAGTACCAGGACGACGACGACCCCGCCCGCGAGAACGTGAGCCAGTTCGTGGAGCGCAAGGGGCTTCCCCGCAGCGATTCGGCGGCGGTCCGCTACTACCAGAAGCAGCGCCGCGCTCACCCCATCGGCACCGTCGGCGACGTGGCCGACCACATCGACCACGTTGCGGCGCGGCTACACCGAGGACGAAATTGCCAAAATCCTGGGCGGCAACCTGTTGCGCGTGTGGAGCGAGGTGGAGCAGGGGGCTGAGTAGCTCCAGGGGCAGACAGCAGAGGAGGCCCCGACGAGGGCCTGTTCGACCTTGCTCGTCACTTCACGTCAGTTTGCTACCCGTCAAAGTACGATTTTAAGGTACTATTTTAAGACGGATTCTCCACGGCCTACGGGCGTCGGCGGACTTCGAGCTGTATGTCCGCCTCCGGGGCCTTATCGACTGTAATCTCGATGGTAGCTATCGCGCTTCTGCTTTGGTTGTTGAGGTTCTTGCTGGCTCGCTCACAACCTGGCAGAACGCGGTGGCTTTTTCTATCGGACCAGCACTTTTGCACAAGAATAGGGACACAACTAACTACACCTTTTTTCAAAGCCCAATCCTAACGTTTCATGACGAAGCAGTTTGCGACGATCACGTGGCGAGCCGTCACGCTGCTGTTCCTGCTGGTGCTCTGCTCGCTGGCCGGCTGCCGAGGGCAAGTTCCAACCGCGGAGCCGACGGGCCGCCCGGCCGTGGCCGAGCGCGTGCCGCCCGGCTGGCCCTACGACCTGACCGCGCCCACCCCCACCGCCCCGCAGGGCATGGTCGCCACCGACGCGAAGCGCGCCACCGAGGTGGGACAGCACATCCTCGAGCGCGGCGGCAACGCCGTCGACGCGGCTGTGGCGACGACCTTCGCCCTGGCAGTCGTCTACCCAGAGGCCGGCAACATCGGCGGGGGCGGCTTCATGGTGACGCGGATGAACGGCACCACCGCCGCGCTCGACTTCCGCGAGGAGGCCCCGCGCGCCGCCACCCGCGACATGTACCTGAGTGAAAACGGCGAGCCGACCGACTCGTCGGTTGTGGGCTACCTCGCTTCGGGCGTGCCGGGCACGGTGGCCGGGATGCGCAAAGCCTGGGAGCGCTTCGGCTCGATGCCGTGGAAGGCGCTCCTGCAGCCGGCCATCGAACTGGCCGCCGAGGGGTTCTCCGTTGGCGATCGCTTAGCCTCGGGCATTCGGAAGCGCGCGGATGTGCTGGATCGGTTTCCCGCCTCGCGCGCGCTGTTTCTGCCCGGCGGCGAGCCGATTGAAGAAGGCCAGACGTGGAAAAACCCCGACCTGGCCGCCACGCTGCGACGCATCGCCCGGGAGGGCCGCGCCGACTTCTACCGGGGCCAGACGGCGCGGCTCATTGCCGAGGAGATGGAGCGCGGCGGAGGCCTCATCACCCAGGCGGACCTGCGCCGCTACGAGGCAAAGTGGCGCGCGCCGGTCGGCTTCGCGTATCGCGGCCACCAGGTCTACGGGATGCCGCCGCCTTCCTCTGGGGGCATCACGATGGGGATTATAGCCAACATCCTGGGCGCCTACGACCTCGGCGAGGTCGGCTGGCACGCGCCCCGGGCCTTGCACCTCCAGGCCGAAGCGATGCGCCGGGCCTTCGCCGCGCGCAACCGCTACCTCGGCGACCCCGACTACGCGAGAATCCCGCGCGACTCGCTGCTCTCCGATGCCTATGCCGGCCGGATGCGCGCGACGATTTCCCGAAAGGAGGCCACGCCTTCGGATTCGGTGTCGCCGAAAACGGGGCGCGACAGCCGGCCGACGGTGCACACCACCCACTTCTCCATCGTCGACGACGCGGGCAATGCCGTGGCCCTCACGACGACGATCAACTTCCTCTACGGCTCGAAGGTGACGGTCGGCGGGGCGGGCTTCCTCTTAAACAACGAGATGAACGACTTCACCGCCAAGCCCGGCGAGCCGAACGCCTTTGGGCTGGTGCAGGGCAAAGTCAACGCCGTGGAGCCGGGCAAGCGCCCCCTCTCGTCGATGAGCCCGACCCTCGTGCTGGGGCGAGACGGAAAGCCGCTGCTCGTCACCGGCGCGCGCGGCGGGCCGCGCATCATCACCGCCGCCTTCCAGGTGATGTCCAATGCGCTCGACTACGGCTTGGGGCTCGGCGCAGCTGCGCGCGCGCCGCGCATCCACCACCAGCACCTGCCCGACCGCATCCGCTACGAGCCGAGCGGTCTCACCTCCCGGTTGGTGAACGCCCTCGAAGCGCGCGGCCACACCGTCGAGGAAGGCGGGGCGGTGGGCAACGCGCCGACGATCCTGCGCACGCCGGAGGGCCGCTGGGCGGGCATGAACGATCCGCGCGGCAGCGGCGCAGCGGCGGGGTACTGAATGCGGACCGCAGCCCGCGGACGGCAGTTTTCCAAAAAGGCCTACACAAATTTCCTCGGGAGAGCCCCGGACGCATGAACGAACGAAGCGAAACCAGCGCCCTCTCGTACAGGGAAAACGTGACCGTTCGCCGCGCCGAAGCGGGTGATCTCGACGTGCTGGCGGGTTTCGCCCAGGCGATGGCCCGCGAAACCGAGGACAAAGCGCTCGCCCCCGACACCGTGCGCGAAGGCATCCGCGCTGCGCTCGAAGCCCCCGACCGGGGCGCTTACTTCATCGCCGAAGACGCTGCTGCCTCCGACGAAGCGGCTGCCGGTGCGCTGATGGTCACGCGCGAGTGGAGCGACTGGCGCAACGGCTTCTTCTGGTGGATTCAGAGCGTGTACGTGCGCCCCGCGTGGCGGCGGCGGGGCGTCTACCGCCGGCTCTACGAACACGTCCGCCGCCGGGCCGAAAGCGAAGACGAGGTGTGCGGCCTGCGCCTCTATGTGGAAAAAAAGAACGCCGCCGCCCGTGCCGCCTACGAAGCGCTGGGCATGGAGGAGACCCACTACCGGATGTACGAAATGGTGTTGTAGTGTTTTTGGAATTTGAGGGGACGTGCACGCCGCACGGAGAGCAGCAGCACTCGAATCCCCGAACCCTACAACACGTCCTCGGCCACGCGCTCGTAGACGACCAGCGCGTCGTCACCGAAGAGCACGAAGCGCACCGTGCGCACCGCCCCCAGCTCCGGCAGCGTCCCGCGCACCGCCTCCAGCGCCACTCGCGTGGCCTCCTCCATCGGATAGCCGAAGGCGCCCGTCGAGAGCGCCGGGAAGGCCACCGACGCGATCTCGCGCTCGTCGGCGAGCCGCAGGGCCTCGCGATAGCAGCGCGCCAGCAGCTCGTCGGAGGGCGTGTCGCGCCCGTAGACGGGACCGAGCGCGTGGAGCACGACGTCGTTGGGCAAGTCGTGGGCGCCGGTAGCGACGACTTCACCGGGGGCGATGGGCGCGAGTGGGCGGCCCTCCTCGGCCAGCCCCGGTCCGGCGGCGCGGTGCAGGGCGCCGGCCACGCCCCCGCCGGTGCGGAGCTGGGCGTTGGCCGCGTTGACCACCGCCTCCACGTCGTCCTGCGTGGCGATGTCGCCCTGGACGAACTGGAGCGTGACGCCGTCGTGGGTAAATTCGGTCATGACGTTGCTGAGGGCGGGGGGATGGACGTGAGAGAGGGCGGGGGAGTAGGTGCGCAGGGGAAGGTGGGTCCTACCACAAACCTACCTGCCTTCCGACGACTCGTCGAGGCCCCCTTCGGGGATGGTCCAGCGGTACACCGTGTCATCGCCGACCTGCACGGTGCGTTCCGGCTCCCAGCTGCCCATGTCGAAGTCGTGCGACACGACCGGCGTGCCTGCCTCCAGTTCCCGCACCAGCTTGGGGCGCAGCTTTTTGTTGACCGACGGCAGCAGGTAGAGCGTGACCACCGTCGCCCCGCTCAGGTCGGCCTCGAAGAGATCGCCCTGGCGGAACTCCACGCGATCCGTCACGCCGGCCACCTGCGCGTTTTTGCGGGCTCCTTCGATCCGCTTGGGGTCAATTTCGACGCCCACCCCGTACGCGCCGTACTGCTGGGCGGCGGCGATGACGATGCGCCCGTCCCCGCTCCCCAGGTCGTAGACGGTGTCCTGAGCGGTGACGCCGGCCATCTCGAGCATCCGGTTGACCGTTTCCGGACTGGTGGGGACGTAGGGCACGTCCGTGTCCACGGCGCTGTCGGGCGTCGTGGGGAGCACAGTGGCGGAGGTGCCGACGGGCGCGGCCCGGGACGAATGCTGCTGCGTGGTGTCCGTTTGCACCGTGCCGGGTTCCCGAGCGCATCCAGCGAGCACAGCAGCGCTCGCCAGTGCGAGGGCGGCAATCTGGGGAAAGCGTTTCGAAAGCAAGGGCATGAGGGCACGTCGCAGAGTCAGGGATTGAAGATCAATGCGAGGATTGGAGATCAATGCGAATCGGGGGTCGCTTGCGGTTGCCTTCGTTTCTGCACGAGCAGCAGGGGCACGCCCCCCAGCAGGACGGCCACGCCCGCCAGCGCCCCGACGCCTGTGTAGGCAAGGCTCGACCAGAGCATGTAGAGCGAGGCGGCGCAGAAGGCAAGCGGGGTCAGCGGGTAGAGCGGCACTTCGAAGGGGCGCTGGCGGTCGGGGTTGCGCCGGCGGAGCACCAGCAGGGCCACCCCCGTCAGAAAGAAGAAAAACCAGAATACCGGCGCGGTGTAATCGACCATGGACGAGAAGCCGTCGCGCGTGAACGCCCCCAGCCCCACGAGCAGCAGCACCACCGCCCCCTGCACCCAGAGCGCATTGGCGGGCGTGCCGGAACGCTCGCGCCAGCGCCCGAGGAAGGCAAAGAGTGAGAAGTCGTCGCCGAGGGCGTAGCTGGTACGCGCTCCGGTAAAGATGGTAGCGCTGGCCGAGCTGAGCGCGGCGGCGGCCACCAGTAGGCTCAGCAGGCTCGCTCCCACCGGCCCCACGGTCGCCCGCATCAGGGCCGCCGCGACCGCATCGGAGCCGCTCATGCCCGCGACTCCCAACCCGCGAAGGTAAGCAACGTTCACAAGCACGTACAGCCCCGTGATGAGGCCGATGCTCAGAAGCAGCGCGCGTACCATGTTGCGCCCCACGTTGCGCAACTCGGCGGAGACGTAGGCCGCCTCGTTCCAGCCCCCGTAGGTCAGCAGCACGAACACCATCGCCATCCCAAAGCTGCCCCCGGGAGCCGACCCGCCGACTGCTGGGGAGGAGCCACCGGAGGGGGCGCCGGAGCCCAGAAACAGCCCCGCCGCCGCCAGGACGAGCACGCCGGCCACCGTGGCAGCCGTCAGGGCGCGTTGCACGCCCTTTCCCAGCCGGATGCCCACCGCGTGCAGGACCGTCAGAACCGTGGCAGCGGTGGCGGCGTAGAGCGGCGAGGAGTACGTCCCCAGCGACCAAAGCTCCGAGGCGTAGTCGCCGAACACGAAAGCCAAGAGCGCGATGGAGCCGGTCTGCACCACCGCCAGGCGCGCCCATGCGAAAAGGAAGGCGAGCGAATCGCCGAAGGCGCGGCGCAGATAGTGATACGCCCCGCCCGCATGCGGATAGGTCGAGGCCAGTTCTGCATAGCAGAGCGCCCCGATCAGCGAGACGCCGCCGCCCAGCAGCCAAGCTCCCAGCACGGCGCCTGCGCTGCCGGCATTTCCCGCGACGAGGGCCGGCGTCTCGAACACGCTCGCCCCGACGACGACCCCCACCGTCAGCATGACCACGTCGGTGACGGACAGCGGCGAGCCGGGGCTGTTCTGCGTCGTTTGGCTCACGGCGAAAAAAGAAGCGGGGACGGCACCGAAAACGAAATCGCCAGGTTGGGGGCCCCGGGGCAGCCTCAAAAAAAGCTCGGCTCGCAGATGCGCTGCTCGGCGAGTGCCTGTTTTTTCGAAGAAACCGGCTAAAGCTGCAACCAATCCTTACGGAAATAACCCGGACCGTTTCCCTGAAACGTTCGGCTGCAAGGGCGCTGCTGTCGAAACCGTCGCGAGCCACGGCCGCTCCGTGTGTAATTTTCGCGTATTCGCCGGTGAATCGGGGCTCTGCCCCCTGGATGTGTGTTTTTCCGAAATGCCTTTTTTAGAATAGGTCTAAATTAATCACTCACCCCCACGACTGCCCCCAACGACCATGCGTTCGCTCCGCTTTTCGCCCCCGCTCGCGCTCGTTTTGATGGCCGCCACGTTGCTCCTCAGCGCCTGTGGAGGCGGTGAATCTTCGGGGGCCTCCTCCGAAGCGCTCACCGTGTACTCCGGCCGCAGCCAGCCGCTCGTCGACGGGCTCGTCGAGCGCTTCGAGGAGCAGTCCGACGTCGACGTGGAGACGCGCTACGGCACCGACGCGCAGCTTCTCAGCGTGATGCAGGAGGAAGGCTCCCAGAGCCCGGCAGACCTCTACTGGGCCAACACGACCGGGGCACTCGCGCAGGCGCAGCAGGCGAACCTGCTTGCGCAGATGCCCGACTCGCTAACGCAGCAGACGGCCGCTTTCCAGCCGCAGAGCGGGCGCTGGTCGCCCGTCACGACGCGGTTTCGCACCCTCGCCTACAACAGCGAGGCAGTGGACACGACGGCCTTGCCGTCGTCGGTGATGGAGCTGCCGCAGCTTTCGCAGTTCGAGGGGCGCATCGGCTGGACGCCCACCTATTCGAGCTTTCAGGACTTCGTAACAGCGATGCGGGCCACCCACGGCGAGGACTCGACCCGCGCGTGGCTCGACCAGATGCAGCAGCTCAACCCCAAGAGCTACTCTTCGAACACGCCCATGATCCGGGCACTGGCCGACGGGGAGATCGACCTCGCGTTGACGAACCATTACTACGTGCTGCGCCTCAAGCACGGTGGGGGGGAGGGGGAGTACGAAGGCGAGGAGCATGAGGAAGAGAGCGGGGAATCTGAAGAGGAATCCACCCGCCCCGACGCGCCGGTCGAGATGTACCGCTTCGCCGACGGGAACGTGGGCAACCTGGCGCTGGTGACGGGCGCGAGTGTGATGCGCCAGAGCCGGCAAAAGCAGCAAGCGCAGCAGTTTCTCCAGTTTCTGCTTTCGCCGCAGGCGCAGCAGTTCGCTGCCCAGCAGGTCAACGAGTACCCGGTGGTCGAAGGCGTGCAGGTGCCGCCGTACATGATGCCGGTCGAGCGAGCCCTCTCGCTCAGCCCCGACCTTCGGTTCCGAGAGCTGCAAGACCTCGACGCCACGACCCAGCTGATGCAGGAGGCGGGGCTGATGTAAACGCCCGTCGTTCGGCCTGCCGCACTACTGGGCGCGCCGATTATGCCTGACGCCGACCTGAGCGCGGGAGAGCGGGAGCGCGGGAGCGCGGGAGATCGGCAGCAACACGGCAGTCTGCTCGCCCGCCCCCACGCCCCTACGCCCCTACGCCCTCGCACGCTTCTCCTGGGGCTCCCGGCGGCGCTGGTGGCGGTGGGCGTGGCCGTGCCGGTCGTCTACCTCGTCCTGCGCGCGCTGGAGGCGGACCCGGCCGCACTCGCAGACTTGGTCTGGCGCGGGCATACGTTGCGCCTTCTGGGCAATACGGTCCTGCTGGCCGCCGGCGTCCTGGCGCTCACCACGGCAATCAGCCTGCCGCTGGCGTGGCTGGTGGTCCGCACCGACGTGCCGGGGCGGCGCCTCTTTTCGCTGCTGGGCGTGTTGCCGCTGGCGGTGCCCGGCTACGTGATGGCCTACGCGCTGATGGGTGCCACCGGACGCTCGGGGATGTTGGCGATGGGAACGGGCGTGGTGGTGCCGCGCCTCAGCGGGTACCCCGGCGCGCTCCTGGCGCTGAGCCTTTCGACGTTCCCGTACCTGTTTCTGAACTTGCGCGCCGCTCTGCGCGGCCTCGACCCCACCCTCGAAGAACAGGCCCAGGCGCTGGGCCTGTCGCGCGGAACGGTCTTCCGGCGCGTGGTCCTGCCGCAGCTTCGGCCCGCCTTCCTGGCTGGGGGGCTCCTGATCGCGCTTCACGTCCTGGGCGACTTCGGCGTCGTCTCGCTGATGCGCTACGACACGTTCAGCTACGCGCTCTACGTGCAGTACGCCACCAGCTTTGACCGCATCTACGCCGCCTGCCTGGCGCTGATGCTGCTCGTGCTTACCGGCGCGGTGCTCTTTGCGGAGGCGCGGCTCCTGCGGGGCCTGCTCTATCACCGCGCGGGCAGCGGCGGGGCAGCGCGGCCCGCGCGGCGCGTGTCGCTGGGACGCTGGGGCCGCTGGGCCGCCTGCGCGGGACCGGCGCTCTTGGCGCTCGCGGCCGTGGGGCTGCCGCTGGCGACGACAGGCTTCTGGTGGGCGGAGGGCTCCTACCTCGACGCCGCCACCGTGAGCGCAGGCGATGTGCTCGCGGCGCTGGCGGACTCCGCCTCGGCGGCGGCCCCGGCGGCGGGCCTCGCGGCGCTACTGGCCGTGCCGATGGCTTACCTCTCGGTGCGCCGGCCTTCCCCCTTGACGCGCGCGGCGGAGCGCACCGCGTACTTCGGCTACGCCACGCCGCCGCTGGCGATGGCGCTGGCGCTCATTTTCTTTACGCTGCGCGCCGCACCCGTGCTGTACCAGACGCTCGCGCTGCTGGTGGGGGCCTACGCGCTGCGCTTCCTGGCGGAGGCCCTCGGGCCGGTGCGCTCGGCTCTCTACCAGGCACCGCCCCGCCTGGAGGAAGCCGCCCGCGCGCTGGGGCGCGGTCCCATCCGGGCCTTCTTTGCGACCGTCTTCCCGCTCCTGCGGCGCGGGCTGGTGGTGAGCGTAGCGTTCGTCTTCCTCTCGGCCATGAAGGAACTCCCGCTCGCGCTGCTCCTTTCGCCCATTGGTTTTCGCCCGCTGGCGGTCTCGGCCTGGAGCTACGCCGAAGAGGCGCTCTTCGCGCAGGCGGCCCCCTTCGCGCTGGTGATTGTCGCCTTCTCTGCCGCCTTCGTCGGGCTGCTTCTTTCCCGGGAGCGGGCGAGCGGGCGAGCGGGAGAGCGGGGAAGCAAATGACGCTCCTTCTCGCGTTGCCGCCTCCTTTCATCGTTTCAGACGCTCCCCCCACTCCCTTTCTCCTGCATCCCCACGCTCCCGTGCTCCTCACCGCCGACGGCCTCACAAAGCGCTTCGCTCCGGGCGACGCCCCGGCGGTGCAAGACGTGGACCTCGGCATCGAGGAGGGCGAAATCTTCGCCGTCCTCGGCCCCAGCGGGTGCGGCAAGACGACTACGCTACGCCTCCTGGCCGGCTTCGAGCGGCCCGACGCGGGCACCGTCCGGCTGGACGGACGGACGCTTTCAGGCAACGGGTGCTTTGTGCCCCCCGAGGAGCGCGGGCTGGGCTTCGTCTTCCAGAACTACGCGCTTTTCCCGCACCTCTCGGTGTTGGAGAACGCCGCCTTCGGCCTCGAAGGCGAGCCCGACGCGGAGACCCGCGCGAGAGAGGCACTCGAAAAGGCGGGCCTCGGCGGGCTGGAGGACCGCCGCCCCCATGCCCTCAGCGGCGGGCAGCAGCAGCGCGTGGCCCTCGCCCGTGCGTTGGCGCAACGCCCGCCGGTCGTGCTTCTCGACGAACCGTTCAGCGGGCTCGACGCGCTTTTGCGCCAAGAGACGCGCGACCGCGTGCGCCGGCGCTTCAAGGAAAACGGCACCACCGCGCTTCTGGTTACGCACGATCAGCAGGAGGCCCTCTCCTTTGCCGACCGGGTGGCCGTCATGAAAGGCGGGCGCATCGAGCAGGTCGGCACGCCCGAGGAAGTCTACGATCGCCCGCGCACGCTCTTCGTGGCACAGTTTCTGGGGCGCACGAACCTGCTTTTCTCCGAGGCGGAGGGGCGCGAGGCCGAGACGCCGCTGGGCCGCCTTCCGCTCTCGCGCGCGGCGCAGGGCCGGGTGCTCCTCTCGCTGCGCCCCGAGCACCTCACGCTCGAGGCTGCCGGACAGGATGTGGAGGTCCCCAGCCAGGTCGTGGGCCGCGCGTTCAAGGGCCACGACATCACCTATCGCGTCGCGCACGCGGATGGGGCGGAGTACCTCGTGCACACGCCCAGTCGCGTGACCTTCGCCGAGGGGGACCGCGTGCGCATCCGCCCGCAGGCCCCGGCGGTCGTGCTGGAGCGCAGCGACGAGCCCCCCGCGCCCGCCTGATCGCGCGAAACGACGCCGGCGAAACGACGCCGGCATGGCCGAACGGGTTTCGCATTACGATCTTGCGACGCAGGAACTCGCGCACCGGAACGCGAGATTAGGCGTTGTAGTTAGCTCACTCATCGGCCCCCTTCGCGAAGTCACGGCCCGCGGCCGCGCGCTTGCCGGGTCGCGGGCGGGCCTGCTGTGTACCTCCCTTCTTCTCCCTCCAGCCGTCTGCGCCTATGTCTAACGACTCGCCCGAAGCCCCTGCCGAAGCCCCCGAGGAAGAAGACGCCCCCGTGGCGGACGACGAGTCCCAGCCGGCGCCCGAACAGCCGGCGCCCGCGCGCAACGGCCACGGCAGCGGCCTGCCCGAAGGCGACGCGCGCGAGCTGCTGGAGGTCCTCCAGGACGTGCGGCGTGGCGACTTTACCGCGCGCATGTCTGTCAGCGACGGGCGCTCCGCGCAGGTCGCCCAGACGCTCAACGACATCATCGAGCAAAACGAGAGCCTCGTCAACGAGATGCGCCGCGCGCGCACCGTCGTCGGCGAGAAGGGCGAGCTCGATCAGCGCGTTTCGCTGCCGCGCCTCACCGGCGACTGGGTGGAAGCTGTTGACGCGGTCAACGAATTGGTTACGGACCTTGGCGACCCGATCAGTGAGATGCGCCGCGTGATCGGGGCCGTGGGCCGGGGCGATCTTTCGCAGAAAATGGAACTCGAAACCGACGGCCGTCCCCTTCGCGGGGAGCTTCGCGGCACAGCCAAGACGATCAACGCGATGGTTGATCAGCTCTCGGACTTTTCCGCCGAGGTCACGCGCGTGGCCCGCGAGGTCGGCACCGAGGGCAAGCTCGGCGGACGGGCCGACATCGAAGGCGTCTCGGGTACGTGGGAGGACCTGACGGACAACGTCAACTCCATGGCCGACAACCTGACCACGCAGGTGCGCGGCATCGCCGAGGTCACCACCGCCGTGGCCGAAGGGGACCTCTCCAAAAAGGTC
>PXTS01000005.1 GCA_003022485.1 Bacteroidetes bacterium QS_8_68_28 | reverse complement strand
CCTCGTCCGACAAGAATGCTCGCCGGCCCGAAGCCCGCGCCGCGTCCCAGCGCACCCGGTGCAGCCGCACTTCGCGATGTTCGATTGGCGATTGGCGATTTTCGATTGGACCCATCCCTCACCTCTCCGTCTTCTCTCCCACGCCCCCACGCTCCCGCTCTCCCGCCCCCTCATACGGCCCCAGCGCGCGGATGACGCGCCGTTCGAGCGTGTGCTTGATGTGGTCACGCGTGGATGCCTCCTCGCTCCCGACGAACATGGCGTGAACGTAGAGCTTTTCCTCGTCGGGCGAGACTTCGAGGCTCAAGGTGCCGGGCGTCAGCGAGATTAGATTCGCCAGGGTAGTGATCTCCAGCCCCGTCGTGCAGTCCAGCGGGAGCGACACGATGCCCGGGTTCAGCTGCATGTCGGGGCGGAAGACCGTCTGGGCCACTTCGATGCTCGACTGGACAAGTTCGTAGACGAAATACAAAAGCAGTTCCCCGATCCAGAAGAGGCGTTTGAAGAAGCCGATCACGTTGCCCGGCGTGGCTTTCTCCGGCCCCACGCCTTCGTAGAGCGGGCGCACGAGGAGCAGCACGGCCAGGCCAAAGATCGCGCCCGCCACTAAATTCAGCGGCGTAAAGGCTCCCTTGAGCGCGGCCCAGACGAGCGCAAAGAGCACGACGCGCGGCAGGTAGAAGCGCATAGCGCGTTGCGGTTTCGAGTTTAGAGTTTCGCGTTCGGAGTTTTTCTACGCTCTACCTTCGTATCTTCTCATCCTCCCAACACAGCTTGAATGTACCCATCCGGGTTCATCAAGCCGGCGGCGGCCTGGGCGGAGAGGTCATAGAGTGGCTGCGCCCAGAGCCCCAGCGCGAAGAGCACGAGCACCAGCGCGGCCACCGGCGCGGTCGTCGCCCAGCGCGTGGTCGCCCAATGCTGCGTGGTCGCCGGTGCGCTCGCGGCCTCGGTTTTCTCGACCGGCGCGTCGCGCCAGAAGGCCACCGAAAAGACCTGTGCCACGACCAGGAGCGTCACCAGCCCCACCGCCAGCGCGATGGCGACCAGCTCTCCCTGCCCCGCCGCGAAGCCGGCCTGGAGGAGCGTCAGCTTTCCCCAGAAGCCGGGAAACGGCGGAAAGCCCGCCAGCGAGAAGAACGGGGTAAAGAACAGCAGCGCCAGAAACGGCCGTTTGAAGTACAGCCCGCCCATTTGGCCCAGCCGGCGGGCCCCGGTGGCCTGCTGCATCAGCCCCGCCAGGAGGAAGAGCGCTCCCTTCACGACCACGTCCTGGAGCATGTAGAAGACCGTGCCCGTCAGTCCCAGCTCGGTGTAGAAGGCCAGTCCCATGAGGACGTACCCCATCGCGCTGACGACCAGGAAGGCCAGCAAGCGCTGCACGTCCCGCTCCACCAGCGCCCCCAGCACGCCCGCGATCATCGTCAGCCCCGCCCCGAAGACGAGCGGGAAGACGCGCACCATCGCGTAGAGGCCCACTTTCGTGAGGAGCCCGGCGAAGACGGCGGCGACGGGCGCAGGCGGGGTGTGGTACGACGCCGGAAGCCAAAAGAAGAGCGGAAAGATGCCCGCCTTGATGCCAAACGCCACGATGAAGAGCGACACGAGCGCCGCCTCCATCGGCGTGCCGCTCAGGCCCGCTGCCTGCACTTTGCCCGCCGCGTCGGCCATGTTGAGCGTGCCCGTCTGGCCGTAGAAGAGCCCCAGCGCCACAAGGAAAGACACCGACGAGATCAGATTGATTCCCACGTATTTGATCGCGCCGTCGAGCTGGAGACGCTCGTTGCCCAGCACCAGCAGCACGAACGAGGCGATCAGCAGCACCTCGAACCACACGTAAAGGTTGAACAGATCACCGGTAATGAAGGCTCCGTTCACCCCCAGCACCATCAAAAACGTGAGCGGGTAAAACCCGAAGCGCTCGCGCTCGGGATCCATCCCGAAGACCGCGTAGACGATCACCGCCAGCAGCACCAACGCCGTGGCCACCAGGAGTCCTGCGCTCAGGGCGTCGGCAGCGAGGGTGATCCCGAAAGGCGCCGCCCAGCCGCCCATCTGCGCAGCCACCACCCCTTCGGCGCGCACCGGCCCCAGGATGGCGACCGTCGCCGCCAGCAACCCGCCCGCGCCGAGAACACTTGCGGCGCGCTGCATGCCGCGAAAGCGCCGCAGCAGGAGCGCAACGACGCCCGTCGCCAGCGGGATGACCAGCGGTAGAACGAGAAGGACTCGCATTTCTTCAGGTCAAGAGGGTGGAAGTTCGTCGTGCTGATCGCGCAGCGAATTTCGGGGATAGTCCGCTCGCCTGCGGCTCGCTGGTCGTGCCCGTCGTGTCTCTTCGTTTACCGCCTCCTCGCCCAAGCGTGCCTCCAGCGGCTCGGGCGGCTCGGCACTGCGAATGCGTTCGGTGTCGAGCGTGTCGGTGGTCTGGAAGTTGCGGTAAACGAGCACCAGCGCGAAGGCCAACAGGCCAAAGCTGATAACGATCGCCGTCAGGATGAGCGCTTGCGGGAGCGGGTTGGCGTAGGGCGTGGGCGGGACGTGCTCGTCACTGGGGATGATCGGCGGATGCTCGCGCGTGAGGCGGCCCATCGTGAAGATCACGAGGTTGGCCGCATTGCTCAGGATGATGAGGCCGACGATAAAGCGCAGCAGGTTGCGCCGCAGGAGCAGGTAGAAGCTCGCGGCGAAGAGCACCCCGACCACGACGGCGAGAATAGCTTCCATTTCGATTGCAGATTGCAAATTGGAGATTGCGAATGGGGCGGTGCGTCGCCGACGTTTCCAACGCTCGCCAGGTTGCCTTTTTCTGCCTAACTTATCTTCTTCAGAAACCCACGCCTCTACAAACGTTCAGTCTCCGTGTAGCCCGTCTGGCCGACGGAGAAAACCATGAGCAGCACCGTTCCGACGACCACAAAGAAGACGCCGATGTCGAAAAGCAGCGTCGAGCCCGCTTTTATGTGACCGTTCAGGAGCGTCCATTCCGGCGTCCACAGGCTGTGCAGGAAGGGCTCGCCGCGCCCCAGCGCCAGGAGCCCCGCCCCCAGCGCGCAGGCCAGTCCCGCCCCCAGCAGCAAGCGCGGCGGCACGTTGAGGGCGCGCCGCGCCTGCCCGCCCCCGCGCGAGAAGGCGTAGAGCACGAACCCGCTCCCGGCCACGAGCCCGCCCACGAAGCCGCCCCCCGGGTCGTTGTGACCGCGCAAGAGCAGGAAGATCGAAAACAGGAGCAGCAGCGGAATGATGAGCCGCGTGGCCACGCGCAAGATCAATGAAAAGAGCATGCCGCTTTCCTCGCGCATTCCTCTGGAGGTCTTTTCCCCGTGGGGGGTTGGTCCGTCGGTCCCCCGCGTGCGGTCGGGGCGCGGGCCGGAACCGGTCTGCCGATGGTTGCTCATGGGGAGCGGGGGATTAGTCGTGTGGACGAAACGGCGGCGTCTCCTCGGAGAAAATCTTCCGTGCCGCCGGAAGTCCGAGCCAGAGGTCAGGAGCCGGGGGGCGTTGTCGCTTCGGCCTGTTCGCGCCACGTCGCCAGCAGCTCTTGCGTGACGCCGGCGCCGCCGCAGACGATCACAAGCAGGTCTTCTTTGTCTTGCGTGAGCGCGTCGGGCTCGTAGACGGCGGCGAGGCTTGCCCCGCAGGCCGGCTCCACAGACACGCGGTGGTCGTCGAGAAAGCGGCGGCACGCCTCCACCGCCTTCGCGTCGGGGACGACGCGCGGGACAATCTCGTGCTCCGAGAGCAGCGCGTAGGCGCGCTCGGTCACCTTCGTGGCCCCCAGCGAGGTGGCCACGCTGCTGATGCCGTCCAGCTCGACGTGCCGGCCCGCGCGGGCGGAGGCGCTCAGCGAATCGGTCCCGCGCGTCTCGACGGCCAGGACCGGCACGTCGCCCAGGTCGTTGCGGCGCAGCCCCTTCACCACTCCGCAGAGCAGCCCCCCGCCCCCCACCGACAGCACCACCGCATCGGGACGGACCGCTTCGGCGCACACCTCGTCGATGACGGAAGCGTGGCCCTCCCAGATGTTCGGGTCGTCGAAGGGATGGATGTAAGCGGTGTTCTCTTGGGCGTGCTCGGCGAGGGCGTGCTGGTGCGCGGCGGGCCAGTGGCGCCCATGCTGCACGACCCCGGCCCCTTCGGCGCGGACCAGTTCGATGGCGCGCGGCTTGGTCGTCTCGGGCACGACGACGGTGACGGGCACGTCCAGGCGTCGCCCGGCGAAAGCCACCGCCAGCCGTCTCTCTCCAGGAGGGTGGAGCGAAAAAGCGGCGTCTGGATGTGAATCTGCTCGTCTCGCATAGCTTGAGACGGTGCATGTTCAGCGGTTCTGCCCGGCGGCTTGCGGGGGCTGCTCTTTGCTCCCGCGCTGCCCGTCGGGGGCTGCCCCCGAGCCGCCGGCCTCCTCCGGCGCGCCGGGCGGCTCGGGGCGGTCGCTCTCCTCGTCGAGAGGCGGGAGGCGCATCAGCGCGTAGACGCCGAGGGCTGCCATCGTGAGGACCGTGATCTCCCCGAGCGTGTCGAGCGCGCGGTAGTCCACGAGAATGACGTTGACGATGTTGTGTCCCTTCGCCAAGTCGTAGGCATTTTCCGAAAGGTAGCGGCTGACGCTGCGGTCGAGGCCGCGCCCGAGACCGCTCCACATCAAGAGCGTCACGACCGCGCCCACGCCCCCCGCTACGACCCCGTCGCGGGCATGCTTCCAGGAGGCTTTTTCGAAGGAGAAGCGCGGCAGGTTCGCCAAGACCAGCACCAGAAGCACCAGCGTGAGCGTCTCGACGGCGAACTGGGTCATCGCCAGGTCCGGCGCCCCGAAAAAGAGGTACACCATCGCAATCGAATACCCGGCCACCGAGAGTGCCAGGATCGCCACGAAGCGCGAGCGCGCCCGCACGGCCACCGCTGCCGCCGCGACGATGGCGACGGCCAGCGTGACCTCGTAGTAGCGCGGCGAGGCCATCCCGTCCGGCCACGCGACCAGCTCCAGCCGCCCCACGAACGCCCCGCCCACCAAGAGCGCGATGAAGCCGAGAATGACGACGAGATAGATGCCCAGATTGCCGCTCTGCATGAGGCGCGCGACGTGGTAGCTCCCACGCGCGCCGCGGTAGAGGCCCCGCTCGAAGACCCGGCCCGGCCCGGCGGCGAGGGCGGCGGCGAAGCGTTTCATCGGGCGGCTGGCGTGGAGCGTCCGCCAACTGTAGTAGAGCGCCCCCCCCAGCGCGAAGGTGGCCAGGCTCAGCCCCAGCGCGGCATTGAAGCCGTGCCAGAGCCCGAGGTGAAAGGAGTGGTGGCTGGCCTGGATGGCGTCGGAGGCGGGCACTAAGACCCGTGTGTCCACCAGCCCCGGCATCCCCCCCAGCACGAGGCCGCCGGCGCCCAGCACGACGGGTCCCAGCCACATCGACGGCGGCGCTTCGTGCGGCTCGCGCGTCAAGGCCCCGCGCGTTTTGCCGAAGAAGGGCTTCACGCCCACCACCAGCGCCCCGGCAAAGAGCGCTGCGTTCGCCAAGACCGAAGCCGCCAGCACGCCGTAGCCGCTCGCCCCGGCCCCCAGGCCCGCCTCGTAGACCACTTCCTTCCCCACGAACCCGAAAAACGGCGGCAGGCCCGCCATCGAGAGCGCCGCCAGGAGGCCGCCTGCGAACGTGAGCGGCATTTTTCCTCGCAGTCCGCCGAGCTCGAGCACATCGCGCGTGCCGGCCTCGTGGTCGATGTTGCCCGCCATCATGAAGAGCGCGCCCTTGTAAAGCGCGTGCACGACCGTGAACGTCACCATCGCCTCAATGGCCACCGGCGTCCCGATCCCCAAAAGCATCACCAGCAGCCCCAATACCATGACCGTCGTATAGGCCAGCACCTGCTTGAGGTCGCGGAAGCGCAGGCCCAGCCACGCGCTCATCACCATCGTGAAGGCCCCGACGGGCACCAGCGCCCATGCCCACGCGGCCGTCCCGCCCAGGATCGGCGAAAGGCGCGCCAACAGAAAGACGCCGGCCTTCACCATCGTGGCGGAGTGCAGGTAGGCGCTCACCGGCGTGGGCCCGGCCATCGCCGCTGGCAGCCAGAAGTGAAACGGGAACTGCGCGCTTTTGGTGAAGGCCCCCGCGCAGACGAGCGCCAAGATCCACCCGTAGAGCGGGCTGCTGGTGACGAGGTTGCCGCTTTCGCCGTGGCCGCCGCCACTCGACACCATCGCCAGCATCTCCGAAAACTGAAACGTTCCCGTCACCTGGTGCAGTAGCAGCAAGCCTCCCAGGAGCGCCAGCCCGCCGCCGCCGGTCACGACGAGCGCCTTGCGCGCCGCCACGCGCGAGCCCTCCTCCCCGTGGTAAAAGCCGATCAGCAGGTACGACGCGAGGCTCGTCAGCTCGAAGAAAACGAAGAACAGAATCAGGTCGTCAGAGATCGTGAGCCCCAGCATCGCGCCCATGAAGAGCAGGAGCTGGCTGTAAAAGCGCCCCAACTCGTCGTGCCAGGCGAGGTAGCCGCCGGCGTAGGCCACGATCAGCGCCCCGATTCCGGTAATCAGAAGCGCAAAGAGCAGCCCCAGCCCGTCGAGGTAGAAGGCCAATTCCACGCCCAACCCGGGTACCCAGGGCGTCGTCTGCTGGATCGCCCCCTCCGCCACCGCCGGCGCCTGCCGCAAGAAGTACGCAAACAGCCCCGCCGGCAGGAGCGCCAACCCCCATCCGGCCGCGCGCCCACCGACGCCGACGCGCTGCGCCGCGCTCACCACCAGCGGCGCTCCCGCTGCGAGCGCAAAGATGCTGAGTACAGTCCAGAGCACGAGGTTTTGGTTTTTGGTCGTCAGTGGTCAGCCGCACGTTTCAGTGGTCAGCCGCACGTTTTAGACCGCCACCGGCACGCCGCACAAAAAACGATCCCCGATCTTCTGTTCTCGGATGCGCGCCCCCCTCTCATCTTCGAACCTCTTCCTCTTCCACGTCGTGTTGTTCCTCGAACGTTTCGCGGCGCAGCTCGTAGAGCTCGCGCAACTCGTCGACGCTGGTCCCTTTCCACATCTCCACGTGATCGAGGTAGCCGGCGCGCCCGATCAGGTGGCTCGACACCGGCGCGGTCACGAGGACGAACGCCACCGTCGCCAAGGCGCGCGTCACCACCGTCAGCTCGCCGAAGAAGACAGCCACTCCCAGAAAGACCATCCCCACCCCCAGCGTGCCCGCCTTCGTGATAGCGTGCACGCGCAGGAAAAAGTCGGGCAGGCGCAAGATGCCCACCGAGGCGGCCAGCGTAAAGAATGCCCCGCCCAGAAGCAGTAGGGCGCTGATGACTTCACTCATCGCTCGTCGTCTTCCTCCGTTTCGTCCGTCGAATTCGAGGGCGGGCGTTTCTCGTCCACCGTCTGCGGCTGAGCGGAATCCCCAGCGCGCCGTCGCGCGCGCCGGGTCTGTTCGCCGGTGTGCACCTGCTGGTCGGAGCGCCCTTCCCTGCGCCCCCGCATTCCGCCGACGTGCGCGCCGGCGCGGAACTCCCCGGCCCCGTAGGCTCCGGCGTGCTGCTGCGTGCCGCTGCGCCCCTCCACGTAGCGCGCCAGCGCAATCGTCCCGATGAAGGCCAAAAGCCCCAGCACGAGCGCCGCGTCGACGTACGCCTCGCGCCCGCTCAGGATAGCGTAGGTCCCCAGGAAGCCCATCGTGACGTACGAGACGTAGTCGATGGCGACTACGCGATCCGGCAGGCTCGGCCCCTTCAAGACGCGCCCGAAGGCCACAAGCACCGCCAGGCTCAGCACCGCCAAGCTGACGTAGACGACGCCGCTGAGCAGGTCGCTTTGAATGCCGCTTTCCATAGACGCGCAAGCGAGGCGAGAAGCGCAAGCGAGGCGCGCAAACAGGCCGCGCGCCTGTTTTTGATTTGAAAGGTACCAATCAGCGCCGTCCCGTGCCACCGCCTCGGGGGCGTTCGGGCAGAGGGTTCTTGTAGACGAGTGGCGAGCAGACGGGAGCGCCCCGCACTGCTCGCCTCGTCCGTTTCACTCGTTGGTACGGGCCATTCGGCTTGGTACGGACCGTTCAGCCCGGTACGGACCGTTCGGCGGCGCCTTTACTGCGTCTCCTCGTAGTTCGAGCCCACCTGGTCCCAGTCCACGACGTTCCAGAAGTTCGAGACGTAGTCGCCGCGCCCGTTCTGGTAGTTCAGGTAGTAGGCGTGTTCCCACACGTCCAGGCCCAGAATCGGCGTGTGGCCGTCCATGTAGGGGCTGTTCTGGTTGAGCGTGTTGTAGACGTGCAGATCGCCGCCGGGATCGACCACCAGCCACGCCCAACCGCTACCGAAGCGCCCCGTCGCGGCGCTCTCGAACTGCTCTTTGAACGATGAAAAGGACCCGAACGCCGAGTCGATGGCCTCTGCGAGGCTGCCGGGGGGGCTGCCGCCGCCGTCCGGCGACATCACCGTCCAGAAGAGCGCGTGATTGGCGTAGCCGCCCCCGTTGTTCTGCACGGCGGTGCGAATGTCCTGCGGCACCCCGTCGATGTCGCGCAGGATCTCCTCGATGGACTTGTTCTGGAGGTCGTCGTGCCCTTCGAGAGCGCGGTTGAGCTTGTCGGTGTAGCCCTGGTGGTGACCGGTGTGGTGAATGCGCATCGTCCGCTCGTCGATGGTCGGCTCGAGCGCGTCGTAGGCGTAGGGCAGGTCGGGAAGCTGAAAAGCCATAGGTGTCGGTCGCCGGAGTCATTGGGTGAGGGCGAGAGGGAGTGCCGTTCCAGGCGGCTGTTTGCCCCCTGAAAGAGCCATTTGGGAAACGACCCGTTTTGCGTAAATGTTTTGCGGTCACATCCTCGTTACCCGCCCCCCTCGTCGGCCACGCCGGCGTCCCTCCCGAACTCCCCAGTAGCAGCGGCGTTGGCGTCTCGCGGCGGCTTTCCTGCTTGCGGTCTTGTTCCTCCGAGTGGTTTCTTGGAAGCGAAGCAACGATTGGAAGCGAAGCAACGAGACACCGCGAGCAGATCGCCTCTGCAACCGCGGCTTGCCTCGCCCCGAAAAGCAGCTGTTGAGCGGAATTGTGCGCCGCCCGCCTCGCTCCTTTCCGCCTCCCTTCGCAGGTTTCCTGAGCTCCCCGCATGGTCGGAGAAACGGTTGCCGAGTACCGCATCGAAGCCGTCGTTGGGCACGGCGGCATGGGGACGGTCTACCGCGCGACCGACACGGGCCTCAACAAGGCGGTGGCCCTCAAGATGCTGTCCCCCCATCTCGCGGAGGACCCCTCGTTCATGGGGCGCTTTCGGGCAGAGGCGCGGGCGCTGGCCCGGCTCGACGACCCCGGCATCGTGCGCGTGCACGCCCTGCGCGAGTCGGTCAAGGGCGTCTACATCGTGATGGAGTACGTCGAGGGGGAGCCGCTGGAGACCTACCTCGAGCAGCACGGCCCGCTGGCGCCCGAGGAGGCGGTGGCCCTCTTCCTGCCGGTGGTGCGCGCGGTGGGCCACGCCCACGAGGCGGGCGTCCTCCACCGCGACCTCAAGCCCTCCAACCTGATCGTGCCCGAGGGCTACGAGCCGGGCGGCGCATCCCCCGTCAAAATCACCGACTTCGGGCTGGCCAAGATCCGCTCTGCCGACACGCAGATCACCGCAGCCGGCGAGACGGCCGGGACCGCCGGCTACATGGCCCCCGAGCAGATCGAAGGGCTGCGCGAGGCTGACGAGCGGAGCGACCTCTTTGCCATCGCCATGATGCTCTACGAGGCGCTGGCCGGACGCCCCCCCTTCGACTCCGGGCAGACGTCCTTTGCCGTGCAGCGCCACATCGTCGAGGAGCCCTTTCCTCCCCCCACTGCCTTCGCCTCAGGCGTGCCCGACGGCCTCTCGGCGGCCGTGATGAAAGCGCTTGCCAAAGACCCCGCCGAGCGCGTCCAGAGCGCCGACGTGCTGCACGCCGCGCTGGTGCCCTTCGCGGCGGGGGAGCCGGCCGCCGCGCCTGCCCGTGAGGAATCGGCGGAGCGCGACGCAGGGGCGCGGCCCGCATGGCCTTCCGGCAGCGCGTGGGTTTCGGAGAAGCTTCCCGGCGCTTCCACGGTCACAACCGCCCTGCTCTTCCTCGCGGGAGCGTGCGCGCTACTGGGCGGGACGCTCTGGGCCGCGCGCTCGTTCCTTCCGGCGCCCTCCGGCTCGGAGCCCGCCGCGCGCTCTGCGTCGGACGCCGACACGACGAACGCCGGCCCGACCACGCCTGCCCGCGAGGAACCGGCGGCCACGCGCCTCTCGATAGACTCCACGCCCACGGGGGCGACCGTCTACCTCGATGGCGACTCGGCCGGCACGACCCCGCTCCGGGGCGCCCTCGTCGAGCCGGGGTCGGTGCGGGTGCGGGTACAGAAGCCGGGCTTCGCCAACTTTGACACGACCCTGGAAACCGCCAGCGGCAGCCGAACCGACTTCTTCGGTATGCGCCTTACCCGCATCCGCAACGAGGACCCCCCTTCGCCGGCGGCGCCTCCCGACGAACCGGCCACCCGCTCCGCCCGCCGCTCCGCAGACCTCGCCTCAAACGACGAGGCGTTGCCCGCCGAACAGGCAGCGGTGCTGCGGGTGCGCCTCGAGCCCTCCGGCACGCTCGCCATCGACGGAGAGGTCGTCGCGCAAAACACCGGTGCCCTCCACACCGACACGCTCGCGCCGGGAATGCACACCCTCACCCTCACCCATCCCGAGCTGGGCACGCGCACCGTGCGCCTCCCGCTCGACGCCGGCGACGAGCGCACCCGCGTCTTCGACCTGCGCAAGACGAAACGCGTGCGCATCACCGCGCGCACTCCCGACGGCGAAGACGTCCCCGCCGCCGCCGTGCTGGTGGACGGCGAACTGCGAAAGAACAAGACGACGCCCGGCACCTACGAATTGCGCTTGGGGCGCCGTACCATCGAGGTGCGCAAGGCCGGGTACGTCAGCTCCGCCCGCACCGTCGAGATCCACAACGACCTCAGCGACGCGGTCGTCTTTACGCTTCAGCGCAAGGAGGAGTCGTAAGCAGCGCTTTTTCTTCGTTCTCCCCGCCGAATGTCCCTCCGCCAGCGCCTCGCCCTCAGCTACGGAGCGCTCGCCCTCACGGTGCTGGGGGGAGGACTGATAGCGCTGCTGGTGCTGGGCCGCGCGGCCCCGGCGCTCGAAGGGACGCCCGACGCGGCGCGCTTCGTGGAGCGCGCGCGCCTGATGCTGCTGGCAGCCACCGGCGCAGGCGTCCTGGGGGCCGGCGCGCTGGCGTGGTGGGCCGGGCGCGCCGTGGGGCGGGAGGTGGGCCGTGCCGCCGAGGCCGCACGCCGCATGGGGCTGCGGCGTGCGGAGGAGCGCCGCCTCCCCAACGACGACCCGACGCCCCCCGACGCCTCCTTCCAACCCCTCCACGACGCCCTTGCGGAGGCCACCCGGCAGCTCCGCCAGCGCACCGTTCCGCGCGCGCACCTCAACGACATCCTCGACTCGATGACGGAGGTGCTGCTGGTGCTGGGGCCGGCCCGGCGCGTGCAGCGAGCCAACCGCGCGGCCACCGAGGCCCTCGGCTACGAAGCAGGCGAGCTGCGCGGGCTGCCGCTGCGCCGCCTTCTCCCCGAGGCCGAAGACGCCGGCGCGGGCAGCGGGAACGACAGCCCGGCGCGCGGGGAAGGCACCCTCCACTGCGAAGACGGCTCTACGCTGCCGGTACTCTTCTCCTACGCCCCGCTCCACGGGGAGCGCACTGGCAAGCAACGCGCCGTCTGCGTGGCGCAGGACCTCAGCGAACGCCAGACCGCGCGCGAAAAGCTGCGCCGCTCCCTGGAGGAAAAAGATGTACTCCTGCGCGAGATTCACCACCGTGTGAAGAACAACTTGCAGATCATCTCCAGCTTGCTTTCCCTTCAGGAGAACAGCGAACTGGACCCCCGGGCCGCCCGCCGGCTCGCCGCCGGCCGCCAGCGCATCCGCTCGATGGCGCTGGTGCACGAACGCCTCTACCGCTCCGGCAACCTCGCCGAAATCGACTTCGCAGACTACCTCGACGACCTGATCGACCACCTCGTGCGTGCCCACGGCGCCGAGCACGTGCGCTTCGAGCGCCGCGTAGAGGCCGGCCCGCTGCCCGTCAGCCGCGCCATCCCGCTGGGCCTGCTTACCAACGAGCTCGTCGCCAACGCGCTCGAACACGCCTTCCCCGAAAACGCGGCGAACGCCCCGACCCTCGACCTGCGCTTCTCGACGAGCGGGACGACTGCCACCCTCGTCGTCGAAGACAACGGAACGGGCCTGCCGGACGACCTTACGACCGATGACATCGAAAACGGCGACTCGATGGGCTTGAAGCTCGTGCGCACCCTCGCCGGCCAGCTCGATGGCACCCTCGAAGCAGTCGACAAGGCACGCGCCGACGGCGGCAAGGGCGCGGGCGGCAGCGGCCTGCGCTTCACCGTGGTCTTCCCCTGCGAGCAAAATGGAACCGCCACGTGAACGCGTCTCTTCCTTTCTGAATGATCCCTGCACGCCCCCGTCTTGCATGAGCGACCCGCCGGTGTTTTCTGGAGACGGCACCGCCGACGCCCCGCCCGCCGAAGTGCTGGTCGTCGAAGATGAGGCCATCGTGGCAATGGAGCTGGAGCAGCGCCTCCAGTCGCTGGGCTACCGCGTGGCCGGCCCCTTCAGCGTCGGCGAGGAGGCCGTCGCCCATGCCCGCGAGACCCCGCCCGACCTGGTGCTGATGGATATCCGCCTCGCCGGCGCAATGGACGGGATCGAAGCGGCCGAGACGATCCGCGCGGAGACGGGGCAGCCCGTGGTCTTCCTCACCGCCTACAGCGACGACGAGACGCTGCGCCGCGCCACCGGCGCCTCGCCCTTCGGCTACGTCGTCAAGCCCTTCGAGGAGCGCGACCTCTACGCCGCCATCGAGGTGGCCCTCGCCAAGCACGACCTCGAAGCGCGCCTGCGCCGCCAGCGCCGCGACCTGCGCCGCCTGCTCGACGGGCTGCGCTTCGGCGCGGTGCTGACCGGCGAGGACGGCGAGGTGCTCTTCCTCAACGAAGCGGCCCGCCACCTGCTGGACGCCGGGCCGGGCCGCCCCTGGCGCGAGACGTTCCCCCTCCGCGAGGAGGACCTCGACACGCTCGCCCAGCAGGCCGACGCCCCGCCCGAAGCGCGCGAACGGCAGCAGCTCCGCCTCACCGCGCCGCCCTCTGAATCCTCTTCCGCGAAGGGTGAATCCTCTTCCGCGAAGGGAAAGACGATTCCGGGCAATAACGAACACGTCCGCGCCGTTGTCGAGGTCGAAATCCGCAACGACCCGCGCGACGACCGGCGGCGCATCTTCGCCTTCTACGACCGGACCGAGACGCACGTCCTGCGGCGGCGTCTGGGCGAGGAGGCCCGCTTCCACGACCTCATCGGGCAGAGCGAGCCGATGCAAAAGGTCTTCCGCCACATCCGCCAGGCGGCGGGCGTGCGCTCCACCGCGCTGGTCGCCGGCGAGACGGGCACGGGCAAGGAACTGGTCGCCCGCGCCCTCCACGACCACGGCCCACGCTCCAGCGGCCCCTTCGTCGTCGTCAACTGCGCAGCGCTGACCGAGGAGCTGGCCGCCGGTCGCCTGTTCGGCCACGCGAAAGGCGCTTTCACCGGCGCGACCGAGGAGCGCGAGGGCTACTTCGAGGCCGCCGATGGGGGCACGATCTTTCTCGACGAAATCGGCGACGTGCCGCTGGAGGTGCAGGTGAACCTGCTGCGCGTGCTGGAGGAGCGCACCGTCACGCGCGTCGGCGAAACCGAGCCGCGCGCCGTGGACGTGCGCGTCGTGGCCGCCACGCGCCGCGACCTGGCCGCCGAGGTGGAAGCCGGCCGCTTTCGCCGCGACCTGCTCCACCGCCTGCGTGTGGCGCGCGTGGACCTGCCGCCCCTGCGCGCCCGGCGCACCGACCTGCCCCTGCTGGTGCCCGTCCTGCTGGAGGAAGCCCGCGCAGCCACCGGCAAGGACGCGCCCCGGGAGGTCAGCCGCGCGGCGATGCGGCGCATTCTGGACTACGAGTGGCCCGGCAACGTGCGCGAGCTGAAAAACGCGCTCGAGTTCGCCGTCATCCGCACCGAGGGGCCGATCCTTCAGCCCGGCGACCTGCCGCCGGAAATCCGCGAGGCGGCCGGCGAAAACAGCTCCGGCCCCGATCTCTCCCCCGAAGACGAGAACCACGTCAAGAGCGAAAACCACTCCGAGAGCGAAGAGGATCGCGTGCGCGCCGCGCTCAAGGCGGCGGGCGGCAACCGCACCGAAGCGGCCAAGCTACTGGGCGTGAGCCGCGCGACCCTCTACCGCCGTCTCGACGAGTTCGACATCGGGTGAGGCGGCGTTCGCCGCGGCGGACCGTAGACGGTAGACGGCGGCCACTCGCTTTACTGATGTGGACGGAAGGCCGCGCGGTCCACAATCTGCTGTTGCGCGGACGCCCCATTCCGCTCTTCCTGGCAACGCTTCTTTCAGGTCGAAAGACGGCCTTCTGCCGTCCGAATCCGAGCCCGAATCTCGGGTTCCCTCACATACCCTCCAGCATCCGCACGTCGCTTCGCCCGTCGAAGGAAGCGACCGGCACGGTCGTGATCGTCCCATCCGGCGCAATGCGGTAGACCCGACGGTCCGTTTTCACGAAGTGCGGGGCTTTCGGGCGGCGCACCGTGGCGAAGAGCACGTCCGTAGCGACGGGGCGCACGGCCTCGTGTGCCGAGGCCGCCGTTCCCTGCGGGAGCGTGCCGACCTCGTAGTACCCTTCGTGCAACGGCGTCCGACTGACGATTTCGCCCGCCGCCGGGTTCACCTCAAAGCGAAAGTCCCCGCCGAGGCGATAAGCATTCTGGTTCGTCTGCGCGGGCAGAGCATAGACGGTCATACGCCCCTCCTCGGCCCCGACCGGCACGACGAGCAGGTTATACGGCCCGTGCGCCCCGTCCAGCGCAGTGCGGACCTGCTGCTGGGCACGGGCGGCCCGGGCGAAGAAGCGCTCGCGCGGCAGCTGGCGGCCGAGCCCCGTCCGCACCTCGTCTACGAGGCGCTTTTCGTTGAGCAGCACCTTGTGCATGAGCTCAAAGCGTCCGTCCTCGGTGAGGCGTCCGAAACCCACAGCCCACCGGCCGCCTTCGCGCTGGCGGGCGAGGGTCGTTTCCACCGCGTCGGTGCTCGCCTCTTCCGAGAGGAGCATCGTGGTGGCGCGCCCGGCCGCCTCGTCGTAGGCGAAGAGGTAGCGCCCCACCTCCGTGGCCATTCGCAACGGGTCCTGCGGAAACGAAGAACGAGGCGCGGCCTGTTGTGCCGAAGCGTAGCGCGGCAGCGCGGCGACCGCGAGCAACAACGCAGTGGCAAGAGCGGCCGAGAGAGGACGGCAAAAGCGCATGGCGAAACGACGTTCAGGGAAGAGAAGCGGCAACCGGTGGCGATAAAGACAACCGGTGGCGATAAAGAAATGCAGGGGCACGATGCCCCATATGCGCCTACGGCCCCGCGCCGCCGGCCGCCTGCATCGCCGCACCCGCGTCGGGGAAGAAGGCGCTGGTCGTTCCCAGCAGGAACGGAAGCACGCCGAGCACCACGAGCAGCAACGCGCACACGACCAGCACTGCCGCCGGCGCGAAGGGTACGGGGAAGGACGCCTTGCGGGCACCGTCTTCCGCCTCGCTTTCGTCCATGAACCAGAAGACGTAGAGCACGCGCAGGTAGTAAAACGCCGACACCGCGCTCATCAAGACCGCGATAATGACGAGCCACGTGTAGCCCGCCTGCACCGCCGGGGCAAAGACCGCGTACTTCCCGATAAAGCCGCCCAGCGTCGGGAACCCGATCAGGCTGAACATGAAGAAGCCCATCGTCACGCCCAGGAGCGGCTTGCGAGTGCCAATCCCAGCGAGTGACTGGAGCGTCTGCTCGCGCCCCTCTTTCCCATCCCATTCGAGGAAGGCCATCACCCCGAAGGCCCCGATGTTCATCAGCGCGTACACCAGCAGGTAGTAGAGCGCCCCCGCGTAGCCGGCGGTCGTCCCGGCGGTGAGCCCCACGAGCACGTAGCCCCCGTGCGCGACGGAGGAGTAGGCCAGCATTCGCTTCACGTTCGCCTGCGAAATCGCCAGCACGTTGCCGATCACCATCGTCACGATGGCCACGAACGCCAGCACCGCCGGCCAGTGCTCCGGCGGCAGCGCGTAGACGAGAATCAAAATGAGCGATCCGAACGCCGACGCCTTCGACGCGGTGGACATGTAGCCGGTCAGCGTCGTGGGCGCGCCCTGGTACACGTCGGGCGTCCACATGTGGAACGGCGCCGCGCTCACTTTAAACATGAACCCGATCAAAAGCAACGCCACGCCCGCCCAGAACAGCAGCTCGCTCCCAATCATCCCCGGCGCAGCCGGCTGGGCGAGGCCCGCAGCCATCTCCGGCAAGGCCATCGTCCCGGTCGCGCCGTAGAGCAGTGCCATGCCGTAGAGAAAGAACCCCGTCGAGAAGGCCCCCAGGAGGAAGTACTTCAATGCGCTTTCGACGGCCCCTTCGTCCTCGCGCACCAGCCCCGTGAGAATGTAGAGGCAGATCGACATCGTCTCCAGCCCCACGAAGATCGAGACGAGGTGGTTGGCCGTTCCGAGGAAAATCATCCCCGCCGTGCAGTACATGATGAGGCAGTAGACCTCCCCGTAGTCGTGCTCGATGCGCCGCAGGTACGGCACCGACAGGATGATCGAAAGCATCCCCGACGCCAGAATGACGATGTTGATAAACGATGCGAAGCCGCCGGTGCGCACGAGGCCCAGCATCGCCGTCCCCGCCGCGCCGGGATCGCCCACCAGCGCGAGCGCCTCCCAGACGATCCCCGTGCCCATCGCCGCCGCGCCGAGCCACGGGATGACCGGCGAGTTGTTGTCGAAGACGTCCCACGTAATCATCACCAGCCCGGCCACGGCCACCAGCCCGAGCGAGAAGATCGCCGGCAGATCGGCCCAGAGTTGCGCGTAGGCTTGCGAGAGTTCGGCTTCCATTGCGTTGCTTCGCTGGTAGCTTTCGGCACCACGATGAATCGTGGTGTTCGAAAAAGGGCTTCGGAAAAGAGGCGATGGTGACGACCGCTTTGTCGATCTCGCCCAATTGGTCGCTCATGTGTGGATGCGGGCGGGGCGTGCTGGCAGCAAGGCGCTTTGCTGTACGCCGGGCACGATGCACCGCGAGGGCATGACCTTCGGCCCGTATCGAGCCCCTACAATTGTACGAATAACGATTCCCCAGCACACCCCGGCCGCGCACAGCCCCCAAACGCCGAATTCGCCCCCCAAACCTCCGAGGCTGCCATCAAGCCACCTCATCGATCTTGCGCGCCAGGTCGAGGTCCATCTCCGTCACCTTCCCGCCCACGTCGTGTGTCGTGAGCGCCACGTCCACTGTGTCGTAGACGTTTTCCAGCTCCGGGTGATGAGCCATCTCCTCCGCGTAGAACGCGATCCGCACGATAAAGCTCACCGCGTCGCGGAAGTCCGCGCGCTCGAAGGTCTTCTTGAGCTTGTCGTTCTCGTGGCGCCACCCGTCGAGACCGCCGGAGAGCGCCTGCTGGATGTCGTTTTCGGAGAGGGGCTGTCGGTCGGGCATAAAATTTGGCGGTGTTAGAAATTGAAATTGCAGCTTAGGTGGAGGCGCAACGTCAAGTAAGCAGGACCAATGTTTATACTTCCTTCTCTACCAAGTCCCTCACGGTTTTCCCCGTGAACCGTTCACGCTCTTCCATTTCCAGTACAATTCTCGAAGTGGCATTCCCTGAAATCAGTATAGTCTACGATCACCTCTTGGTCGGAGTAGGTGCGATCGCTCACGATGTTCATTTCTGCCGTGCTCCTGCCCCGCAATTTTTTGATAGGAGTCACCGTTCGCGCGTAGCCTCCTCAGCAGCACCGCTCTCCTCCGCTGTGCTGCCACCAAACACGGTGCTGCCACCAAACACATTGGTCAAGTCAACCGCCTCCCCGCCGGGCGTGGACGCGCGCTTCTCCTCGATGGTCTGCAAGAGAGCGGCAGCATCAGCGCCACCTCGCGGACATTCATGTCGCGCATCGTGCGGTTCTCCTGGCGGTCGAGCGCGCCGAAGAACGTGCGGTAGACCATGTGCAACAGATACACCGCCGCGAGGATCACGCCCAGCGTGGCGAAGGCCACCAATACCGGCGCCCCCAGCACCTCGCTCTTGAACGAGCCGAGCAGAATCATAAACTCGCCGACGAAGCCGTTCAGCCCCGGCAGCCCCGCCGAGGCGAGCACACTGAACACTGCGAACGATGTGAGCACCGGCACCGACGCGGCAAGGCCGCCGTAGTCGGCCATCAGGCGCGTGTGGCGGCGCTCGTAGAGCATCCCGACCATCAGAAAGAGCGCCCCCGTCGAGATTCCGTGATTGACCATCTGAATCACCGCGCCCTGCATCGCCTCCGTCGTGAAGGCGAAGATCCCGAGTACCACGAAGCCGAGGTGGCTCACCGACGAGTAGGCCACGAGCTTCTTGGCGTCCGACTGCGCGCGCGCTACGAGCGCCCCGTAGATGATGCCAATCACCGCGAGGACGCCGAAGACGAGCGCCGCCTGCTGCGCCGCCGCCGGGAAGATCGGCAGGCAGAAGCGCACGAGCCCGTACGTGCCCATCTTTAGCAAGACGCCCGCCAGAATGACCGAGCCGCCAGTGGGCGCCTGCACGTGGGCGTCCGGCAGCCACGTGTGGAGCGGAAAGAGCGGCACCTTGATCGAGAACGCCAGCGCGAAGAGCGCAAAGAGCCAGAGCTGTTGTGCCGCCGGCATGTTGAAGGCCAAGAGCTCGTACCAGTCCGTCGTGAAGACCGCGCCCGTGCCCTCCGCCGCCGCGTAGCCGAGAAACAGGATCGCCACCAGCATCAAGAGCGACCCGACGAGCGTGTAGATCACGAACTTCACTGCCGCGTAGATGCGCTCTTCCCCGCCCCAGATCCCGATGATGAAGTACATCGGAATCAAGGTCAGCTCAAAGAAGAAGTAGAACAGCAAGAGGTCGAACGCACAGAAGACGCCCGTCACGCCCGTCTGCAAAACGAGCAGCAGCGCGTAGTACGCCTGCCGCCGCTCGCCGATGTAGTGCCACGACGAAAGCACGACGACGGGCCCCAGCAGCGTCGTCAGCATCACGAGCAGGATGTTGAGCCCGTCGATGCCTACGGAATACTTCACGTCGTACCCCGGCGGGAACCACGAGGCCCACGTGTCCGCCAACTGGGGCGCCTGCGTGGTCGCCGTCGCCGGGTCGTAGCCCAGCCACAGCCCCAGCGACAGCACGAAGGTCGCCCCGGTCGTCAGGAGCGCCACCCACTTCGCCGAACGCCCGCGCGAAGCCAGCGCCGCCAGCCCCGCCCCCCCCAGCGGGAGGAAGATAACGATGGATGTGAGAAGCGGAACGTTCACGTTTGGTTTTTGGATTTAGCTGATTGGTTCTTGGTGCGCATTTCGGACCGACGACCAAGAACCAACAACGACAAGAACCAACAACGAAGGACCAATCACGCCAGCACCACCGGCAGCAGCATCAGCCCCACCACGATGACCACGCCCAGCGCGATGGCCAGCGCGTAGTTCTGCACGATGCCCGTCTGGATGTAGCGTAGCACGCCGCTCGCCCCGCTCGTCAGCTGCGCAAGCCCGTTGACGGCGCCGTCCACGATTTTCGCGTCGAACGGCGCGAGCCCTTTCTTTGACCCGCCGATGATGGGCTGCACGACGCCTTTGTCGTAGCCTTCGTCCACGAAATACTTGCCCCGCCACAGCCGGTAGAGCCCGCCGAGCCGCTCCGCGAGAATGCCGTCGTAGGCGATGCCTTCCTTTTTCCCGTAGTGCGTCCACGCGAAAACCACACCGCCGACCGCGATGGTCGCTCCCAGGGCGATCAGCGCCCATTCGATGACCATCGGCACGTGCGCGCCCAGTTCCGCCTCCGCCACGGGCCCGCCGTAGGGCGCGCCGAGGTAGTGGTGAATCCAGTTCTCCACGCCGAAGATCTCCGTCGTCGCCGCCGGCAGCCCGATGAAGCCCATTCCGACGGCCCCCGCCGCGAGAATCCACAGCGGGATCGTCATCGTGGCCGGCGATTCGTGCGGGGCCAGCCCCTCTGCCGAGCGCGGCCAGCGCGGCGTCCCCTCGAAGGTGAGAACGTAGGAGCGCATCATGTAGAGCGCCGTCAGGAGCGCCGTCACTACGCCCACCGCCCACACTGCCCAGGCCCAGGCGTGGCCGCCGGAGTAGCCGTACTCGAACGTCTTGAACAAGATCTCGTCTTTCGAGAAGAACCCCGAGAAGAGCGGGATGCCAGAAATGGCGAATGTCGAGAGCAGGTACGTCCACCGCGTGGACGGCATGTAGCGCGCGAGGCCGCCCATCGTGCGCATGTCCTGCGGGTCGAAGGGGCCGTCGTACGGGAGCGGGTTCTTCCGCATGTCCTTTTCCCCCTCCACGCCGTGCGGCTCGGCCTCCTCCAGGCCGTGCTCTTCGGAGACGTCTCCCTGGTGCTCCAGTTCATGCTCGACCTCGTGCATCCCGTGAATCACCGAGCCGGAGCACAGAAACAGACAGCCCTTGAAGAAGGCGTGCGTGAGCACGTGGAAGATCGCTACGAAAAAGGCTCCCACGCCGGCCGCCATGAACATGTAACCCAGCTGGCTGACGGTGGAGTAGGCCAGCACCTTCTTGATGTCGTCTTGGGTGAGGGCGATGGTGGCGGCCATCAGCGCCGTGAGCGCCCCGACGACGGCGATCAGTCCCATCACCTGCGAGGCCAGGACCAGCGCCGAGAGCCGCGCGAGCAGGTAGAGCCCGCTCGTCACCATCGTGGCCGCGTGGATTAGCGCTGAGACGGGCGTGGGACCGGCCATTGCGTCGGGCAGCCACACGAAAAGCGGGATCTGCGCGCTTTTCCCCGTCGCCCCGACGAAAAGCAGCAGCACCGCCCAGTTGAGCGACGCCTGCGAAAGCCCGTCCGCCGCGCCGAGGAGCGCGTCGAAGCTGAGGCTCCCGACCTCCCGAAACAGCAGAAACATCGCCAAGAGGAAGGCGAAGTCCCCGATGCGGTTGACGATGAACGCCTTGTTCGCGGCGGCGGTGTTGGAAATTTCCCGGTACCAGAACCCGATCAGGAGGTACGAGCACAGCCCCACCCCCTCCCAGCCGAGGAACAGCACCGGCAGGCTGTTGGCCAGCACCAGATTGAGCATGGCGAAGATAAAGAGGTTCAGGTACGCAAAGAAGCGCCAGTACCCCTCGTCGCCGTGCATGTAGCCGACCGAGTACAGGTGAATCACGCCCCCCACGCCGGTGACGATCAGCGTCATGAGCAGGGAAAGCGCATCTACCCGGTACGCAAACGAGATCGACAGGTCCCCCGCTGCCATCCACGTGTAGAACTCGGCGATGTGCGCGTCCCCGTGGTGGGAGCCGAGAAACAGCATCACCGCCAGCGCGAACGGTACCGCCACCGCCCCCGTCCCGACGCTCCCGATCAGCCCCTCACGCTGCCGCATCCCCGACAGAAAAAGCGGCAGCACGCCGCAGAAGACCGCGCCTGCCAGCGGCAGGAGCAGAATCAGACGAACGGCCAAGTCGGTGGTCATGGTCGTTAGTAAAACCTCAGTGCCGAAATAGATTAACCTCCGTGATATCTACCGTCACCTTGCTGCGGAAGATGGCAATGACGATGGCCAGCCCCACAGCAGCTTCGGCAGCGGCCACGGCGATGACGAAGAAGACGAGGATCTGCCCGTCGGGATCGCCCATCGACTGCGAGAGGGCCACGAGCGTCAGGTTGACGGAGTTGAGCATCAGCTCCACGCTCATGAACACCACAATCGCGTTGCGGCGAAACAGCACCCCCAGCACGCCAATCGCAAACAGGACGGCGCTGAGGGAGAGAAACCAGTTGAGGGTGACTTCCACGGGAGGTTGAAAGTTTAAGGTGGAAAGGGTTCTGGGCTCGAGGCGAAACTTTCAACCTTCGACATTGAACTCATTCGAATCGCTGCTTCGCCAGCATCACGGCGCCGACGGTGGCGGCCAGAAGCAGCAGCGCCGTGATCTCGAGCGGCAAGGCGTAGCGGGTGAACAGCGACTCGGCCAGGAACGCTGCGTCGCCGGTCTGCATCGCTTCGCTGCTGGCGATGGCAAGCGGGGTCATGTTGAAACCGGCGGCGATGGCGTAGACCAGCTGCGAGAGCAGCGCCATGCCCACCAGAAAGCCCGCCACGCGCGCCCAGTCGATGCCGGCCAGCTTCGGCGGAGCCTCCAGGTTCAGAAGCATGATGACAAACAGGAACAGCACCATGATCGCCCCGGCGTAGACCAGCACCTGGATCACGCCGATGAACGTGGCGCTGAGGACGATGTAAAGCCCGGCGATGCAAAAGAAATTCAGCACCAGCCAGAGCGCGCTGTTGACGGGGCTGCGCGAAAGCAGCATCCCGAGCGCCGCCGCAACGGCGACGGTCGCCAAAAAGAAGAACAGCAGTTGCGCGGCCATGCGGAGCGGGTACGTCGGAGCGGTCGTCGGGCGGCCGGGCGGTCGTCAGGCAGTCGTCGGGCGGCCGGTGAGTGCGGTTGCGCTACACGAGCGTGGAGCGCTCCCACGGGGCCGCCGCATCATGGGGCCTTAGTGGCTGGAGCCGGACGGTGGCCAAGAAGGTAGCCAACCCGCCGCCCCCGAACAAGAAAAGATCCGGTTAAGGGGGCACCGGGGCGGCTTTTCCGGGCTCCAGCGAGCCCCCGGCAGCGTCCCCTCGTTACGCCCAGCGTCCCGGTGGGTCGTGTCCCTTTGGCGGCTCAATTTACGTCATCATCACAAACGCCCCCCGGCTGAAAGGGCGCAGACGCCTCCGGCTTCACAGAGGAGCAGGGGTCACGGTGGTATTCGCCCGCTGCGCCGGTTAACATTGGACGAGCGCCATTTTTCACCGCTTCCTTTGCTTCTATGCCCCCCGCTTCCCCGCTTCGCCGTGCCGCGCTCGCCGCGCTCCTGGCCCCGGCTCTGCTGCTGGCCGCCTGCACCGAGCAGCAACAGCAGCAAACTGAGCAACAGGCCGAACAGACCGCCCAGGAGGCCGGCCAGACGATGCAGGAGTTCCGCGCAAACACCGAATCGCAGCTCAACGATCTCGGCAACGACTTCGACGAACTGGAGCAAAACCTCCAGAACGTCAGCCAAGAGAGTCGTCAAGAAATGCAAAACTCCCTCTCTGAGCTCCGCGACGAGCGCAAGCAGCTCCAAAAAGAAATGCAGCAGCTCGAAGGTGCCACGCAGTCGGAGTTTCAGGACATGCGCCCCGACGTGCAGCAGCGTCTCAACGAGCTTCAGCGTCGCACCGAGGAGCTGAAGATCAACGCCATGCAGAGCAAGCAGGAGGTGCAACAGTACGCCCAGGCGCGCATGAACGAGATCGACCGCGAGATCGAGACGCTCGAGCAGGAGATAGAGAACGCCGACCAGAGCACGCGCAACGAGATGCAGTCGCAGATGGAGGACCTCCGCCAACAGCGCCAGGAGCTCGACCAGCGCATGAGCGAGCTCGAAAATGCCCCCGAGTCAGAGTTTCAGGAGATGAGGTCCGACTTCGCCACCTTCCTCGCCAACATCGGCCAGAGCCTGCGCGCGGCCTCCAACGACCTCGCCAACGCTGTGCAGAGCGCCGGCCAGGAGGTCCAGGAAGAAGCGCAAGACATGCAGCAGTCCGGCAATCAGGAAGGTTGAGGCGCGCGGTGCGCGCTGTGAGGATGAGAAAGTCCGAAAAGGGGAGGAGTTTCCAAGCACGCCCCTTCCCCCTCTCTCTCCTTCCTGCCTACTCTCCCACCTTCACCAAAACGCGTCCCCGGGGGCGTCCGGCCAGCACGTCTTCGCCGGCGGCCCCGATGTCGCCAAGCCCCACGACGCGGTCGGTGAGGCAGTCGGCTACGTCGTACGTGAGGAGCCCCCCCAGCCGCTCCCATGCCGCGCGACGGCGGGCGTCGGGGCACTTGTTCGAGTCGATGCCCAGCAAGCTCACGCCGCGCAGGATGAACGGGAAAACGGTCGTCTCCAACTCGTACCCCCCCGCGTTGCCGAAGGATGCGACGGGTGCGTGGCGCTCCATCTCGCTGATGAGCGTCGCCAGCGTGTCGCCGCCGACGGCGTCGACCGCGCCGGCCCAGCGCGCCGACTGCATCGGCCGCTCGGGGGCGCCGGCAAGTGCCTCGCGCCCGATGATGCGTACCGCGCCCAATTCGCGCAGGTAGTCGTGCGCGCCTTCGCTGCCGGTGGAGGCGACGACCTCTGCGCCCGCCTCCGCCAACAGAGCCACGGCGAAGCTGCCGGCGGCCCCACTCGCACCGGTTACGGCGATCTCGCCTGTGTCGGCAAGGGCCTCGCTGTCGTAGAAGTCGTGTTCTTCGAGCGCCATCACCGCCAGCACGGCCGTCAGCCCCGCCGTGCCAGCGACCATCGCCCGGCGGGGCGTCAGCGCCTCCGGCATTCCGACGAGCGTGCTCGCCGGCACCCGCTGATGCTCTGCGTAGCCGCCCGGGCGCGTCTCCCCCAGTCCCCAGCCGGTCCCGATCACGCGGTCGCCTTCGCGGAAGGCGCTCGCGTCGCTTTCGACCACCTCGCCCGCCAGGTCGATGCCCGGCACGAAGGGAAAGTCGCCCCGAATGATCTTGCCCTCACCCGTGACAGCGAGCGCGTCTTTGTAGTTTACCCCTGAGTGGCTGACGGCCACGCGCACTTCCCCCTCGGCAAGGGGATCGTCGGGGGGGTCGCGGAGCTGGGCTTCCCCGTCCGGTTCGTCGAGAAAAAGCGCCCGCGGCATTGAGAAAATTGGGATTGCAGATTGGAAATCGGTCAGTTCGCCGCTGACTAATCTACAATTTTCAACCCCTAATTTTCAATCACTTGCATTCGTCGCTGACGACCTCGCCGCCGATGAGAACGCCGCAGGTGTGGGTCGTGTACTCCAGCGGGTCGCCGTCGAAGAGCGCCAGGTCGGCGTCCTTGCCTTCCGCCAGCGAGCCGACGCGGTCTTCGACCCCCAGGATGCGTGCCGCGTCGATGGTGACGGTGCGCAGGGCCTGCCGGCGCGTGAGGCCGCCCTGCCCGGCGGCGACGGCTGCTTCGTAGAGCACGACGCGCGTTTTGGGCACGTACGCCTCGTAGCCGCTCTGGATGGCCACCGGCACGCCCGCTTCCATGAGCGTCTTGGCGGTGGTGAAGGCCGCGTTCTCCGACTGCCCGCCGGTGCGTGCCATCGTTGGGTGCAGGATGACCGGCACGCGCGCGTCGCTGATCCGGTCGGCCAGCAGGTAGCTCTCGGCGGCCCCGCTGAGGACGAGCTCGAAGCCAAACTCCTCGGCCAGCCGCAGGGCCGACTGGATCTCGCTGGCGCGCTGCGCGGTGATGAGCGCGGGCACCTCGCCGCCCAGCACCTTCGAGAGAACGTCCATGCGCAGGTCGCGTGTGGGGGCGTTTTCCTCACTGCCGTTCCGGCGCTTCGCGCGGTAGCGCTGGGCCTCGAGAAAGGTTTCGCGCATCATGGCCATGCTCTTCGAGCGCGTGCCGGGCGTGTCGTAGTTGCCGCTGACCTGCGGCCCCAGCGTCATCGCCACCATCGCCACCGAGTCCACGATGGCCTCATCGAGGCCGCCCTCGGTCTTGGCGACCATCGTTTGCCCGCTCATCAGGGCGCCGGGGCCGTGGCCGGTGTGCACGGTCGTCACGCCCAGACGCTGCACGAACTCGACCAGCGGGGCGCGCGGGGTGTAGGCGTCGAAGGCGCGCAGTTCCGGCTGGACGGCGGCGGTGCGGTCGAGCTGGTCGTTGGCGCCGGAGCGGTTGGCGAGGCTCGTCATGCCGACGGTGGCATGGGGGTCCACCAGGCCTGGCGTGACGGCCTGCGCCTCCATCGTGCGGTAGCCGGAGGAGGGCACGTCCACCTGCGCGGCGGGGCCGACGGCCTCGATCTGCCCCTCCTTGACGAGGACGATCCCGTTGGAGATCGGGCCGTCGCCGGTCATCGGGTAGAGCGTCTCGGCGCGCACGGCGACCTGCTGAGCTTGGGCGCATGGGACGGCGGCGGCGACGGCCAGCACAAACGACGCGCAGACCATTCGGGGCGCGTTCGCTTTCAACGTACTCATGAACGGAGACAACACGCTTGAGATAGCAAAAATAGGGAGACAGCGAACCAATTTTTGCGAAAGCCGACCCGGACGGTCGTCACCGGGAGCGTGCTTTTCGCTGCGACGCGCGCGGCGCTCACTCCCCCGCCCCGCCGGGGCTGCCGTAGACCCGGTAGCCGCCAGTGGCGAACTCGCGGTCCTCAGGGTTGGAGCGATCGAACACTTTCTCGCCTTCCACCCAGGTCTGGAGCACCTGCGTGTAGGTACTCAGCGGGTCGCCGCTGAGGATGACCAGGTCGGCCTCCTTGCCTTCCTCCAGCGAGCCGGTGCGGTCCGCGAGGCCCAGCATCTCGGCGCCGGCCAGCGTGACCGATTCGAGCGCCTCGTCGCGCGGCAGCCCAGCACGCACCCCCAGCGCGGCGGAGCGCAAGAGCAGCCGCGAATCGGTGATGGGGTCGTCGGTATGGTAGGCCACCTCCACGCCTGCTTCGTTCAAGACACGGCCCGTACGGTAGACCAGCTCGTCGGCCTCGGGCTTGCCGCCGGGCGCGTCGAGCACGATGATGGAGGCCGGGACGCCCGCCTCAGCGATGCGGTCGGCCACCTTCCAGGCTTCGCTGGCGTGGTGCAGGACCAGTTCGAAGCCGAACTCGCGGCGCAGGCGCAACGTCGTCAGGATGTCGTCGGCGCGGTGGGTGTGAAAGTGCACGGTGCGCTCCCCGCGAAGGACTTGCGCGAGCGCCTCCATGCCCAGGTCGCGGTCGGGGGCTTCGACGTCGGGGTTGCTCTCGGCCTCTTCTTTCTCGCGCATGTACGCGCGAGCCTCAGTTAAAAGCTGGCGCGCCTGCGCGGCGGCCTTCGCGCGCGTGCCAGGGAGCGGCCCCGCCGCCGCGTCGCCGGAGCGCATCGGGTTGGTGCCGTTGGCCATCTTCATCCCGCCACAGATGCGTTCGCCCGTTTCGCTCTGGTGGCACAGCAAGAGGTCCTCGACACCGCCGCTGCTCCCCTTCTCCGGAACCTCGCGCAGCTTCAGGTAGGCGGTCTGCCCGCTCATCAAAAGGCCGGATCCGGGCATCACGTTGGCCGTCGTGATGCCGCCGGCGCGAGCGCGCATCAGCGAGGGAGCGCGCACGGAAATGGCGTCTTTCGCGCGCACGCCGGGGTGAAAGGCCGCCGACTGGTCCCCGCCCGCCACGCGCCCGATGTGGGAGTGCGTGTCCACCAAGCCCGGCATGAGGACGTGCCCGCTCAGATCGTGCTCTTCGGCCCCGGCGGGCACGTCCACCGCCCCCGTCTCACCGACCGCCTCGATGGTGCCGCCCTCCACGACGACCACGCCGTTTTCGATGGGCGCGTCAGAGATCGGGTAGACCGTAGCGCCGCGAAAAATGTGGGTCTGCTGGGCGCGGGCGGGCCACGCGAGGACCAGCAGGACGGCGACAAGCGCGAGCGAGCCGGCGAATGAGCGGGCGAGCAGAGCGGCAGGGCGCATCGGCGAAGGAACGGGAAGAAGCAAAGTGACCGTGCCTTTATGGTAGGGCCGCCCCTTTCTCTTTGCAACCTTTTCTTGACGTGCCCGTTTTTTTGAAATAACTGCCGTGAACAGCAAGCAGGCTTCCGCTTCGCCCCGGCACCAGCACTCCACGGTGCGGCGGTTGCCTCGCTGGCCGGCAAAGCGCACACAGTGGCCTGCTCGCAGAGCGTCCACGTGGAGAGGTTGCCGGGATGAAAGACGGGGTTCCACGGTAACGCCCCGGCAAAAAAGTGTACCCCCGCGCTACGCGCAACCGCTCGTCTCAAAATGCTACGTTCTTACCACCGTGCGGGCATACAGACGAACATTTCGGCGCCCGGTGGCTTTCAGAGAGCGCTTTACAGTTTCTTTCCGCGCGACGCTCCCGAGCGGCTGATGTCGGCAGTCGCCGGCGCCCCCCACCGCGCGGAGCTCGTTTCGTTCCCTTCTCCGTAGCCCTCCCCACGTCATGGCCGATTCCGTCGCTCCCGAGCCTGAGGCCGAACCCGACGTACCCACCGGCGACGGGGCCTCTACCGGCGACGGGGCTCCCACGGCGGCCCCGGACGCAAACCCTGCCACCGCCGAGGACTTCCTGCCGATCAACGGCACCGACTACGTCGAGTTCTACGTTGGCAATGCCAAGCAGGCGGCGTTCTACTACGCCCACTACTTCGGCTTTGAGATCGCCGGCTATCGCGGCCCCGAGACCGGCCACCCCGACGCGGCCAGCTACCTGCTTCGGCAAAACGACATCCGCTTCGTCCTCACCACCGGCCTGGGACCCGACACCGAGAGCGTCCGCCACCAGCAGAAGCACGGCGACGGCGTGAAGGACATCGCCATCTGCGTCGACGACGCCCGCTCGGCCTTCAACGAAACCACCAAACGCGGTGCCACGGCCGTCCAGGAGCCCGAAGTGATCGAAGGTGAGGACGGACGCATCGTGCGCTCGGCCATCGGGACGTACGGCGATACGATCCACTCCTTCGTCGAACGTACCGACTACGACGGGCTCTTTATGCCCGGCTTCGATCCGTACGAAAACGAGTTTTTGCAGACGGAGCCGGCGGGCCTGCGGCTGGTCGACCACTGCGTGGGCAACGTCTACCTCGGCGACATGGAGACGTACGTCAACTACTACGCCGAGACGATGGGTTTCAAAAACATGCTTCACTTCAGCGACGACGACATCTCGACGGAATACTCCGCACTGATGTCGAAGGTGATGTCCAACGGCGACGAGATTATCAAATTCCCGCTCAACGAACCCGCCGAGGGCGAAAAGAAAAGCCAGATCGAAGAGTATCTCGACTTTTACCAGGGCGAAGGCGTGCAGCACGTGGCCATGCTCACCGACGACATCATCGAGACGGTGCGTGACCTGCGAAGCCGGGGCGTGGAGTTTCTGGAAACCCCCGACGCCTACTTCGACATGCTCCCCGAGCGCGTCGGCGAGATCGACGAGGACATCGAGGTGCTGCGCGACCTGAACATCCAGGTGGACCGCGACCCGGACGGCTACCTCTTGCAGATCTTCACCAAGCCGCAGCAGGACCGCCCGACGCTCTTCTACGAGGTCATCCAGCGCAAGGGCGCGCGCACCTTCGGCGCAGGCAATTTCAAGGCGCTCTTCGAGGCCATCGAGCGCGAGCAAGCCAAGCGCGGCAACCTCTGAACTTTGGATTTTGGACGGCGGCGGGTTTTGAATTGACCTTCTGCGGTCCGACTTCCCAATCGCAAACCCCCAATCGAATCATGCCCTACTACGTTCGCCACGGCGAAGTCCCCAAGAAGCGCCACACCGAATTCCGCCGCCCCGACGGCGAGCTCTATACCGAGGAGGTGATTGGAGCGGAGGGATTTAGCGGCATCTCTTCGATCGCCTACCACATCCACCCGCCCACGACCGTCGAGCGCGTCGGCGCGTCGGAACCGTACGACATCGAGTACGCCGACGAGGACACCTTGAAGCACCGTCACGTCAAGGGCTTCGAGGTCGAGGCCGGCGGCGACTGGCTGACCGGGCGCACCTACATGATGGGCAACGACGACGTGAAGCTCGCGCTCGCCCGGCCCACCGCGCCGATGGACGACTACTTCTACCGCAACGCCTCTTGCGACGAACTGATCTACGTCCACGAAGGCGAGGGAACGCTGGAGACCCCGCTGGGCAACGTCGAATTTACCGACGGAGACTACGTCCACGTCCCGCGTACCATCGCGCACAAGTGGAACTTCGAGGACAACCTCGAAAACGACCCGCCGCGCCTGCTGGTGATCGAGTCGAGCTCGGCACTGAACTTTCCCGAGAAGTACCGCAACGAACACGGCCAGCTCCTCGAGCGTGCGCCCTACCACGAGCGCGACGTGCGTCCTCCCATCCCCCAGGAGGCGGTAGACGCCGAGGGGCCGTTCGACCTGCACATCAAGAAAAACGGCAAGCTGCACCACTACCAGCTTCGCTACCACCCCTTCGACGTGGTCGGCTGGGACGGGCACATGTACCCATACGCCATCTCGATTCACGACTTCGAGCCGATCACGGGGTTGATCCACATGCCCCCGCCGGTACACCAGATGTTTGAAGGAAACGGGTTCGTGGTGTGCTCGTTCGTGCCGCGCATGTTCAGCTATCACGAGGAATCGGTCCCGGCTCCCTACAATCACTCCAACATCGACAGCGACGAAGTGCTCTTCTACGCGGAGGGCGAGTTCATGAGCCGGCGCGGCATCAGCCGAGGGAGCTTTTCGCTGCACCCCGGCGGCATTCCGCACGGCCCGCACCCCGGCGCCACCGAGGGCTCGCTCGGCAAGGAGCGTACCGAAGAGCTGGCCGTGATGGTGGACACTTTCCGCTCCCTGAAGCTCACCGAAAACGCGCTCGCCGTGGAAGACGAGGAGTACGCCTATTCGTGGCTCCCCGAGCGCTACGAAGACGACGACGTGCCCGACGCGGGCGTACACGGCACCGGCTCGCCCCCTGCCGGCGACGGCCAGGTCGGCGAGCCGCAGGCGCCGACGCCTTGACGACGGTGTACCGTGGACGGCGGTCTCTTTTCCGCGGGTGCGGCCTTCGACCGGAGCGTCTTCCCGCGTGGGAGGCGCTTCTTTTCTCTTGGGCTAAATCTTAACAAAGAGAAGCGCGTTGCCGACAGAGCGGCGTCACGCCCGGCGCGTTGCACACAGCGGTTCGACTCTTCTCGCAAACGATGAAGCCCGCTATGGAAGCCCCGAACGCCCGCTCTGAGGTGCAGCGCGCCACGCCCCCCCGCACGAGCAGCGCCCCCTCGCGCATGGAAACGCCCGACACGCCCGACGACGCCGCGCCCCGCAACACCGCCCCCCGTACCGACGATGCTCCCGACGCCGGGGACGCTCCCGACGCCGGGGACGGCGCGTCCGCAGGCAGTCCGCACCCGCTGGCGGACATCCTCGACGGGCTCGCCAAGCCGATCCCCGAGCGCTTGCTGGAGACGCGCCGGCAGGACGACCAGGAGATCACCTACATCCCGTGGTACCGCGCGCAGAAGATCCTGAATCACTACACGGGCGGCTTCTGGGAATACCGCATCGTGGAACGCTGGCAGCAACCCGACGGCGGGGACTTCATGATGACCGTCGAAATCACGATTCACACTCAGGAGGGCACGTTCTCTCGCCAGGGCACGGGACGCGAGGAACCAGGCATCTCGGCGAGCGAGAAGGGATTCGGAGATACACAGAGCAACGCCGAATCAATGGCATTTCGGCGCGCTGCTGCCAAGTGGGGGTTAGGATTGGACCTCTACGAAGGCTGAACAACTGGAGAACATTATCCGATGTCTCCCTCAGCGCTGTGCTTTCCAAGTGCGCACAAGGAATGTGGCTGTCGCTCCAGAAAGATTGACTGCCAACTCAGCGTGTCGTGCGGCTGGACGATACGACTTCGTACCCTCGCCGTGTGCGTCACCGTGCGCGTTGCGGATGGCTCCCAGCTTTCCAATAACTGCCTGACAGTTTCCAAGTATGGCTTTGAAGAGGTCTTCTGTGTGTTGGCTGGGAGCCAAGTTTAACTGCTTAGCGGTTTTGTGATACAGCTTGGGAAATTTCTCGCTGCTATCATACGCCACATTCTCCTCGTCGAGTATCAGCTTGCAGACAGATTCCAATAGTGTTCTCGCCTGCGTGATTGCCCCCTCCGGGTCGCTTGCGCGTCTATCTGCCGCTTTTGACCACGCTTCGCTAATGTGATCCACCTCAAGATCAGAAAGAACCGAGGAGACGGAAGGATCAGAAGGAGCCGTTGATTGCTCCTCCAGCCTGTTCAAGAGCGGAGCAAATTCGTCCCATATGAACTGCCGACGCTCTTGGTACGTGCCGAACTTCGGCTTGATAAATCCCCAGAACTGCTGAAGGCTACGGCATGTCTTGACAAATCTTGGCAAATTTCTGGATAACTTGCTATTGCTCACGACTTCGTTCCGCAGGCTGACGTATTCGTCATTGTCGGGATGTTCCCCTGTTGCGCGACCAATTAGCATGTTCTGAAGGGTCTGGACCTTCACGATCAAATCTTCCATGAACAGTTCGTCGGTTTAATAAAGCCAGAAGACTGCCAATCGCCGCCGCGTACTCTACGAAGGCGATGCGTAGCCGCACAGGCGCATTGCCAGCCCAAAGGAAGCAACGCGCCGGTCAGTCAGTTCGCCGCCATCGCCTCCAGCGTGGCGCGTGCCTCGGCGAAGTGCGCCTGAAGCTTCGGGATCGGCGCGTCGCCGTAGCCGGCACGCAGGCGTTGCTCCGCCACGCCCAGGAGGCGCAGCAGGTCGCGCGCGGCACGGCGTTCGGCAGCAGGGACCGTGCTGCCGACTTGCCCGATCCAGACGGGATTGGTCTCAGCGAAGGGGTAGCTGTCCATAATCGGCCACTGGGCGTCGCCTCCATAGGCGCGGGCCGTCACCCAGCCGCCTTCCGGGAGCGCGAGCGTGCCTTCGTACTGGCGGCGGCCGGGCGCATCGAGGCCGCCGGAGCGCCACGCGACCTCCCCGTTGACGAAGACCTTTGCGCTGTCTACCGGCGTGGCGGCGCGCAGGTCGAGGGACCACGGCTGTTCTCCCGCCTCGACAGCCTGGCCGGGTTCCGCACCGCCCAGCGCGAATTCGAGCATCGGTCCGTTGGTCACGAAGCCGTGCCCCGCCTCCAATCCATCGAGGTGCGTCTCGTAATCGGGCGTGTCGCCGCCAGTGCGTACGTAGGCGCGTGTGGCGCCGACGGCCATCGTGCGGTAAAAATTGGTCATCACGTCGCTGCCGGCAGAGGCGGCGACGGGGCGCCCGATGCTCAGCAGTCGATGCCAAAGCGCGGCAGTCCCGATCTCATCGCTCCACAAGCAGGCGACCTCCAGGAAGTCCACCGCTCCGTGCACGGCGTCGGGGACGAGCTCGACGGGCACGCTGCCGCGCCCCTCTTCGGAAAACGGGTCGCGCACGGAAACCGGATGCACGTACCCGCCGATGCCGCCCTGCCGGCGAGCCTGCCGTAGCGCCTGCGCATTCAGGCGGTCGTCGGTGTCGTACACCTGATAGCCGGGGCCCCAGACCCACGGCCAGAAGAGCTCGTCGGTTCCCAGCAGGCTCAGGTGGCCCAGGAAGTGCGACCGCACCTCTTGTCCCATCTTGACGGTCGGCACGCCGGACGCGCCTTCATAGTCCCACAGGTCCTGGTCGAGGAAGCGGTCGTGCAGGTTGGCCAGGAGCGGCGTGGCGATATCGAGCGCCTCGCCTTTGGCGTCGAGCGTGAGGTCGCCAGGCGCGAGCTGATAGGGACCGCCGTAGTTGAGGTGAAGGTGGTGATCGGCCGAGGCGTAGCCCTCGGGCTTCCGCACCGGCTCCAGCGACAGCGTCACCCTCGCCGTGTCGCCGGGGGGCACGCGCACCGTCTGGGTCACTTCGGGCGTGGCCAGGCCCTGCACGGCCGCGACAGTCGCCTCGCCGGGCGGCAGCGTCAGCTCCAGCGTGCCGCCCGAGTAGTAGAAGACGCGCCCGTTCTTCCCGTCGAAGCGAATCATCCGGTCGCTCGGGACGGCCGGGTGCCCCGACGCGCCGGTGACGTTGAGACGCGCCGGCGCGGGCTGCCCGTTTCTGCGCGTGCGAATGCGGAGCGCGCCGGGCGTCTCGCTCCAGTCCCACTCGCGCACCGGCACCTCCTGGACCGAGCCGCCGCTTCGCGGCACGCGCCGCAGGGCGGTGGACTCGTCGGAGGTGGGCGTAGCGAACCAGACGTGCTCCCCCTCGGGGCCGAAGGCGGGAGTCAGCGGGCGCGTCTGGCCGCGCGCGAGGCGCACCGAGCTACCCGGCGCCTCGACATTGAGCAAGCGAAGCTCGTAGCCGTCCTCGTGTGGCCACGTGTAGGCGAGCGTGCGCCCATCCGGCGCCAGGGCCAGCGCCGCCTGCGAGGCGATGCGCTCGGTAACGAGGGGGGTCTTCTTCCCCGGCGTTTTCCCCTCGCCGAACGCGAGGTGCTTGATCGCGTCGGGGCGGCCTTTCTTAAGGTACACGACCCCCTCGCCGCCGGGCCTCGGCACTGGCCGGCGCTCCAGACCGCCGGCTTCGGTCAGGCGCGTGGCTTTGGTCAGGCGCGTGGCTTCGCCACCCCCCGGGGCCGGCGGCGCGCGCCAAAGATCGAAGTCGCCCGCCCGCGCCGAGGCGTAGTAGAGATGCGTCCCGCCCGGCGAAAAGTGCGGGTCGAGGTCGATGGCCGGGTCGTTGCGGTCCTCGGTGACGACGCGCTCCTCGCCGGTCGCCAGGGTGCGCACGACCACGTCGGTATCGCGCGTGTCGTCGCGCACAAAGGCGATCTTCGAGCCGTCGGGCGACCAGGCGGGCCGGGCGTCGATGCCTGCGCCGGTCGTGAGCTGCCGGGCCACGCCCGTCTCACGGTCCAGGATCCAGATCCACCCGCGGGCGGCGAAGGCTACGCGCTCGCCCTTTGGGCCGGGCGCCGGGTCCATCGGGCCCGAGGTAAGCGTCGGCAACTCGTAGCCTTCGAGGTAAATGTGGTGCGCGTAGCCCTCGACCTTCGGGTAGCGGTTCGTCCACTGCGCTTGGGCGGGCCGGGCAGTAGCGAGAACGACGAGCCCCAGCGCGGCGAGGGCGGCGGCGCAAGCGTCCAGCCGTCGCTCAGGGAGCGGGGGAACGGGAAGCGACAGCATGGGGGTCGAAGAAGCGAGGCGACACGTTTCTTGAGAATCCGAACGGACCGGGGATGGCCGGAGGGAAGCGCTACGCTTCGTCGCCGTCGGCGGCCTCGAAGTCAAGCGCGGCGCTGTTGATGCAGTAGCGTTGCCCGGTCGGCTCGGGCCCGTCGCCGAAGACGTGACCGAGATGCGCGTCGCAGTGGGCGCAGACGACCTCGGTGCGCTTCATGCCCATGCTCCAGTCGCTCTTGGTCTCGACGTTGCCCTCCTCGACGGCTTCGTAGAAGCTGGGCCAGCCGCTGCCGCTCTCGAACTTCGCCTCCGACGAGAAGAGCGGCTGGTGGCAGCAGATGCAGCGGTAGACGCCCTCGTCTTTTTTGTCGTAGTACGCGCCGGTGAAGGCGCGCTCGGTCCCGCCCTCGCGGGTGACGTGGTACTGCTCGGGCGTGAGCTCTTCTTTCCAGTCGGCGTCGGCGCGGTCAGCGGCGGGCGCGTCGGCCATGGACGGGGGATTGGCTGGAGGAAAAGTATGCCGGGAGCGTATTGGACCGCCCGGGAGCGCGGGGCGTTCCCCGCCCCCGGTGGCTTCTTGTCGGGCAACGCCCCCTTGCCTTCCGCCCCGTCGTCGGTGTATTATGGAGTTGCACTCCGCCCAGAACCCGCGTTCGCCCCGGACGGGTGAGCGCGTAGACGTCTTTTTCCCTGTCGATTTCTTCCCTGTCGATTTCTTCCCGCTATGTCCACCGACTCCCCGGCCACGCCGCCAGGCGACGCCTCTTCCAGCAATGCCTCTTCCAGCGACGCTTCCGCCTTCCCCTTCGGCCAGGAGATCGCCTGGACGCCCGACCCGGACACCATCGCCGCGAGCAACCTGCGTGCCTTCATGGACGCGCATGGCATCGAGAACTACGACACGCTGATGGAGCGCTCGTGCCAAGACGTGGCCTGGTTCTGGGACGCCGTCCTCGAGGACCTCGACATTCAGTTCTACGAGCCCTACGACGAGGTCGTCGACCTTTCCGGCGGCATTGAGCGCCCGCGCTGGTGCGTCGGGGGGAAAATGAACATCGCGCAGAACCTGATCGACAAGTGGAAGGTGGACCCTGAGACCAAAGCCCGTGAGGCCATCCGCTGGGAAGGCGAGAACGGTCGGACTCGGACGCTCACCTACGACGAGCTGGAGGTCCAGGCTTGCCGCTGCGCCGCCGCGCTGCACGAGCTGGGCCTCGAAAAGGGCGACCCGGTGGGGCTCTACATGCCGATGACGCCGCAAACGGTGATCGCCTTCCTGGCCATTGCGAAAATCGGGGGCATCATCCTGCCGCTCTTCAGCGGGTACGGCCCCGACGCCATCGCCACGCGCCTGCAGAGCGCTGGGGCGAAGGCCCTCTTCTGCGCCGACGGCTTCACGCGGCGCGGGCGGCCCATCACGATGAAGGAAAACGTGGACGAAGCGCTCACCGCGTGCCCCACCGTCGAGCACGTCATTCTCTACCGCCACCTGCGGGAAGCCGACGCTCCGGACGTATCCATGCAGAACGGGCGCGACCACTTCTGGGCCGACCTCGTCCCGCCCCAGCCGGACCTCCACGAAACGGTCGAGATGGACGCGGAGGACCCGCTGATGCTGATTTACACCAGCGGCACGACCGGCGAGCCGAAGGGGGCAGTGCACACCCACTGCGGCTTTCCCGTCAAGGCCGCGCAGGACATTGCCCACAGCATGGACCTCGGGCCCGGCGAGACGATGTACTGGATGAGCGACATGGGCTGGATGATGGGGCCGTGGCTCGTCTTCGGCACGCTACTGAACCAGGCCACGATGGTGCTCTACGACGGCGCCCCCGACCACCCCGGCCCGGGCCGCCTCTGGCAGCTCTGCGACGACCACGGCGTCACCCACCTGGGCGTGAGTCCCACACTCGTGCGCGCGCTCAAACCGAGCGGCACCGACCCGGTCGAGCAGCACGACCTCTCTGCCCTGCGGGCCGTTGGCTCGACGGGGAGCCCGTGGGACCCGGAGTCCTGGACGTGGCTCTTCGAGGACGTCTTGGGCGGCGAAAAGCCGATTCTCAACTACAGCGGGGGGACGGAGATCAGCGGCGGCATCCTGTGCGGAAATTTCTTTAAACCGTTGGCGCCGTGTGCCTTCAGCGGCCCCGTTCCCGGCATGGACGCCGACGTGGTGAACGCGGCCGGCAAGCCCGTGCGCGGCGAAGTCGGCGAGCTGATTCTCCGTCAGCCGTGGATCGGGATGACGCGCGGCTTCTGGGGCGACGAAGGCGATGAGCGCTACCTGGATAGCTACTGGCGCCGCTTCGAGGAGCTCTGGGCACACGGCGACTTTGCGGCCGTCGACGAGCACGGCCTGTGGTACATCCTGGGCCGCAGCGACGACACGATCAACGTGGCCGGCAAGCGCCTGGGACCGGCGGAGGTCGAGGCCGCCCTCAACGCCGACGAGGCCGTGGCCGAGAGCGCGGCGGTGGGCGTCCCCGACGAGGTGAAAGGCCAGGAGGTCGTCGCCTTCGCGGTCCTGAACGACAGCCACGCCCCCTCGGGCGATCTGCGCGAGCGCCTGATGGAACGCGTCACCCGCGCGCTGGGCAAGCCGCTGCGGCCGCGTGATATTCGCTTTACCGAAGCCCTCCCGAAGACGCGCAACGCGAAGGTGATGCGCCGCGTGATTCGCGCCGCATACCTGGGGGAGGACCCCGGCGACACGTCCAGCCTGGAAGATCCCTCGACCGTCGAGGCCGTCAAGGCCGCTGTGTGATCGCCCCGACCCGTCTTGCTCATGCGCCTTCGCCTCCTGCCGGTCCTGCTGGCGGTCCTGCTGGCAGCCCCGGCCGTCCCCGCCCAGCCCGAGCGCTCCGGCGCGGTGCGCGGGCGCGTGGTGGACGCCGAGACGGGCGAGCCGCTGGCGGGCGCGCACGTCTTCTTCTCGACCACGATGACGGGCACGGCGACCGACACGGCAGGCCGCTTCGCCTTTCCGCGCGGGATGCCGGTGGGCACGCAGCGCCTGCACGCCTCGATGGTCGGCTACGAGGCGCAGACGCTCGACACGCTTCTGCACGCGGGACGCTCCTACCGCCTGCGCCTCGCTCTGGAACCGACAGTCATCGAGGCCGACTCCGTCAGCGTGACCGGGCGCAGCGACGAGGGCTGGTCCCTCGTGGGCGACGAACGCTGGCAGCAGCGCCTCGAGAAGTTCCGGCGCCTCTTCGTGGGCACCTCCGAGCGGGCGGAGGCGACGACGCTGACCAACCCCGAGGCACTCGCCCTCCACGACAACTGGTGGGGCCGGATGGAGGCCGATGCCGCCGCGCCGCTCGTCTTCGAGAACCGGGCGCTGGGCTACCGCCTGCGCTATCACCTGCGGGCTTTCGAGGGCTCGCGCACGGAGGTGCGCTGGGACGGGGAGCCGCACTTCGAGAAGCTCTCCCCGGCTGACAGCACCGAAGCCGCTCGCTGGCGCGCGAACCGGCGGCGTGCCTTTCGCGGCTCGCTGCGCCACTTCCTGCTGGCGCTCCGGGGCGACAGCCTCCGCCAGGCCGGCTTCCGCGTGCGCCGCGTGCCGTCCTCTTCGGCCCTCGGCCCCGCTCGCGCGCCCCAGGGCCGCTCTGGGAGACCCGTCGGCCCCGAGGACGTGCTGGAACGACCCGCCCCCGCCGCGCGCGACACGCTCCCGGCGGGCACGCGCCGGCTCGACTTTCGCGGGCGCCTGCGCATCGTCTACACGCGCGAGGCGGAGGCCCCGGCATTCCTGCGCTGGCATCGCGCCCGCCGCGCCCCGCGCGACCGCCAGCGCTCCTTCCTCGAACTCGAAGACGGCGCCGTCACCGTGGACCCTGCCGGGGAGATCGTCGAACCGTACGGGGCCACGCGCTTCGGCTACTTCGCCTTCGAGCGTCTGGCCGCGCTTTTGCCGAAGGGGTATCGCCCGTGAGATCGCTCCGCGAGGACTACGCGAAACCGACCGCAGGCGCCCCCAACAGCGAACGCGCGCGCCGCGAGCAATGACCCGGGCGTTCTTTACCGCGCTGCCTCGAAGGCGTCGCGGAAGTGCTCAATCTGCGGCTCGCGGCCCGGCTCGATCAGCACGCCGACCACGTCGAAGCGTACGCGAGCGTTTTCGAGATGACGTTCGTGCAGGTAGGCCGTCGTCGCGCGCGTGACGTGGCGCTGCTTCTGCGGGGTGACTGCCTCCTCGGGCCGCCCGAAGCCGCGCCCGGTGCGGGTCTTCACCTCCACGATGACGATCTCACCGCCTTCCTCGGCAGGCTCGAAGCACGCCAAGTCGATCTCGGCGTGCTCGTAGCGGTAGTTGCGGTCCATCACGCGCCAGCCCTGCTCTTCGAGATAGGCTGCCGCCGCGTCCTCGCCGCGTTTGCCGACGTTCATGTGCTCGCAGCGGGAAACACGGGGAGGTCAATGGGGGGAGGGTTCTCATTTTGCGGTCGCGTTGCCCACCGCCCCCCATCCACCATCCAAGCGAGCGCGCGCGGGCGGACCATCTACGAACTGTCTTCGTCCAGTTCGTCGGCGAGGCGGATGAGGCGCTTCATCACCGGGACGTTCTCTTCCTTGACGAACGGCAGGAGCGCCTCGAAGAAGCCCTCGAACACCTCCATGAGGTCCATCAGGTTTTCCAAGCGGCGGCAGAGCTGCGCTTCGCGCCCGGGCAAATCTTCGCATTCCTCCTCACCCGCCAGGAGGTCGCGGCACTCGCGGAGCTGTTCGCGCACGGGCTTGATCTCGCGGCGCTCGCGCTCTTCGATAATCTGGGCGGTGATGTGCCAGACGTCTTTTTCAGCCTCGTAGAAGTCCTTGCGCGAGCCGGCGCGGTGCAGCTTGCGCGCGAGGTTCCAGTTGATCAGCGAGCGCAGGTTCATGTTGGCGTTGCCCCGGCTGATCTGGAGTTGCTCCATGATCGCGTCGGTGTCGAGGGGTTCCTCCGAGCAGTACAGCAGGGCGTGGATCTGCGCCATTGTGCGGTTGATGCCCCAGTTCGAGGCCATTTTGCCCCAGAACAGGACGAAGCGTTCGAGCGCTTCGTCGTAGCGCGTCGGCGAGGCACCCGCCACGGCAGCGGGCGCGGCGTCTCCGTCGGCGGAGCCGCTGTGGTCGGAGGTGGTGCTCATGGATGAACGAAACGTCGCGGCGGACAGCCGGAAGAGAAAGCGCACACTGGCAATGTACGGAACGCGATGGGAGCTGTTCAGGGAAATCGCATCTGTGAGAATCGACCGTGTAGAGCACCTGCAAACACCGATTCACAAAACAAAACTGGCCTTTGGGGCTTTGTAGGCCGCTCGAAATACAGATGCGGTTGTCTTGGGTAGCTGTTTAAACGCCACGAAGGATCGCTCACGCGAGCAGCGCGCCGGAAGGCTGTACATGCATCGCGCCGCTTCCTACCTTGTGGGTCGTGCTACCTCTGCGCCCTCTTTGGGCGAGCTCCTCCAGCAAGGCTCTTCCCCCCCGTGCCCCGCACGCTGACGCTCACGACCGACTTCGGCACGCAGGATGCCTATGTCGCCGCCATGAAGGGCGTCATCTTGGAGCGCTGCCCCGGTGCGCCGCTGGTGGACGTGACCCACGAAATCGCCCCGCAGGACGTGATGGAAGCAGCCTTCGTGCTGCGCCAGGCCGTGCCCTATTTTCCCGACCAGGCGGTGCACCTCGTTGTCGTGGACCCCGGCGTGGGCACCGAGCGCCGCCCCGTGGCCTTGCGCGCGGGCGACCACTTCTTCGTCGGGCCCGACAACGGCCTCTTCTCGCTGGTCCTGGGGGAGGACGCCCCCGACGAGATCGCCGTGCTCGACGACCCGGAGCGCTGGCGCACGCCCGATCCCTCCACCACCTTTCACGGGCGCGACATCTTCGCCCCCGCCGCCGCGCACCTGGCCGCCGGCGGCACGCTATCGGGCCTCGGCTCCCGCGCCGAGGAGCTCCAGCCGCTGCGCTGGGCGCTTCCCATCACCGACGACCAGGGCATCCAGGGCTGGACGGTGCACATCGACCGCTTCGGCAACTGCATCACGAACGTGCCACAGGGGCTCTTCGAGGAGCACGCGAACGGACGGACTGCCAAGTGCTATGCCGGCAGCGCCATCCTGGAGGGCGTGGCCCCCACCTACGGCGCGGTGGCCGAGGGCGAGCCGCTTCTGGTCTTTGGCTCAAGCGGCTTCCTGGAAGTGGCCGTCAGCGGCGGGAACGCCGCAAAATTGCTCGGCATTCAAAAGGGCGACTCCGTCGACGTCGTCTTTCAGTCCGCTGATGGCGCTTGACCCCGCCGCCGGCCTTCTGTTTTTCACACCGGCGGTTTCTGTGCTCTGCCGCTCCCCGCTCGCGCGCTCATGGCCGGCCCGCCCTCTGCCGACGCTTCCCCCCCGCCCGACGATGACGCTGCCTCGGGCGAAGGCGCTCTCGAAGACGAGGCCGCCTCTGAAAGCAACGCTCCCCGCGAGCGCGGCGTGGAGCACGCGCGGGAACACCTGCTTGCGCCCATCGGCGGGCTCTACGCGCTCGCGCAGGCGGTTACGGGAACGGAGCGCGCGGCCCGCCGGCTCGTGGAGCGCACCTACGAGCGCGCCGCCGACCTCGCCGCGCGCCGCCCGGCCTCGCTACCTGACACGGACGAAGAGGCGCGCGCCTGGATCTTCGCGTTGCTGGTGGAGACGGCTCGCCAGGCCTCCGGCGAGGGCGCCCGCTTCGGCCCGCAAGCAGCGCCCCCCCCGGACGCGGGCGGACAAGAGGCGGACGGCAGCGGTGACCGCCACTTCCGCCGGCGCGCGCAGGAGCGCTTTCTGCGCCGCGCGCTGCCGTCGGCCTTTGCCGCGCTTACGCCGGCGCAGCGGCTCTTGCTCACGCTCTGCGACGTGGAAGGACTGGACTTTGCCGCCGCAGCCGGAGTGACGAACCGCCCCGAGCGCGAGACGCGCCAGCAGCACGCCCGCGCCCGCGCCGACCTGCGCGACGCCCTGCGCCAGATGGCGCCCCGCCCCGAGCGGTCCCTCGTCGAGGACGACGCCCTCCCCGGCGCGCGCCTCGCCGGGGTCCTCCGCCGCATGGCCGAACGCGACCTCACGTCTCCGCCTCCGGCGCTACGCCCTGCCGCGCGGCACGCCCTCGACCGCCCGCCGCAGGCGCCCGGCGCCCCCGCGCCTCAGGGCGAGACCGCCCCTGATCGCCCGGCCCGCTCCTCCGACGCCGAGAGCGAGACCGACGACGAGCGCTCGCCGAGCCGCGTTTCGCGTGTGCTCGCAGCGGTTCTGCTGATTGTGCTGGCCGGCGGCCTCGGCTACCTCGGCACCGCCTTCCTCGACGGCCCCGGCACGACCGGCCTGGCCGCCCTCTCCGCCGAAAGCGCCTCGGGCATGACCGTGCGCCTGCGCACCAAGCGCGCCGAGCGCGCCGAACAGTTCGTGCGCGACGAACTGGGGCGCCGCCTGCGCGTGCCCCGCATCGAGGGCGCGCAGCTTCGCGGCGTCGGCGTGGCCGAGGTGGCCCCGGGCGAGCGGGTGCCCGTCTTTCGCTTTCGCAACGCCGCCTCGGGACACCCCGTCACGGCCTACGCCTACGACTACGCCCTGCTCGACCGCGCCGAAGGACGCCTGCAACTCTCCGGCGACCTGCGCCAGAAGCTTCGCAAGGAAGGGCGCGTGGCCACCCAGGACGTCGGCTCCCGGCGCGTCCTGCTCTGGCGCCACCGCGACGACATCTTCGCCGCCGTCACCGACCGCGCCGACTCCCTCCAGCAGCGCATCGCTTTTTGAGCGTTCAGCCTCTCGGCCCGAGACGCTACGGCTGAATGCTCACACCGGCCAGTCTTGCTGCTCCCACGCCTGCTGCCAGAACATCCATTCGTAGCGCGCGCTGGTGACGAACGCCTCCTTTGCACGCTCGCGGGCGGCCTCGCTCGCCGCGTCGGCGAAGCGTTGAAGGCGCTCGAGCAGATGGTCCATGTATTCGTTGAACTCCGGGTCGCTGTACATGCGCAGCCACTCGGCGTAGGGGTGGTCGTCGGAGGGCGCTCCGCGCGCGCGGTCGAGCAGGTGCTGGCCGAGGGCGATGTAGAGCCACGGGCACGGCGTGACAGCTGCCGTCCCTTCCACCAGCGTCGCGCGCTCGGCGGTGGAAATCATGTGGTTCTGGTAGGCGCGGTTGTTGGGCGTGAGCTCCAGGGCAGCCACGTCCTCGGGCGTGTAGCCGAAGCGCTCGCCGTAGCCGGCGTGCAGTTCGCCCTCGACTTCGAGCGCCAGCAGGGCGGCTTCGACGAACCACTGCTTGTCGCCGGGGCGCGTGCAACGGGTGGACAGGAGCGCGCAGCTGTCGGAGAAGGCTTCCAGATAGCGCGCGTCCTGCATCTGGTAGAACGCAAAGCGCTCGGGGTCGAGCGTGCCTTCGGCAAGGGCCTGGACGAACGGGTGCTCGAAGGAAGCTCCCCAGATCTCCGAGGCGGCGTCGAGGCATTCTCGCGCGAACGGCGGGACGGAAAAGGCCCCTTCGGGTGTGAGCTGAACGTCGGCAGCGGTGGGGGTTGGCATGGCTTCGCAAAGGAGGAGGAAGAAAAAAGCGCGTGGCGAAGCCGGGTGCCGAGACGCTTTTCCCCTGTCGCTGCCGACCGCGACGTAGGCTCGGAGGGAGCCGCCGCGCAGCCGAACGAGCAAACGCTTTCCTGCGCCGATGCAAATCGGATCAGGTTCGAGGGGACTCTCTCAGCTCCGCGCCTTGCAGCTGTGGTCGCGCGCGGAGTACCCCCAGCTTCGCAACGTCCAACGTACAACGGCGCGGGCCGGCTTGCAAAGGGCTTTTCGAAGGGCTTTTGGCCGTCTCCCCGCTTCGAACCGCACGCCCCCAACCCGCAACCCGAACGCTCAGAACCGCGCTACCGTCGCCCCGAGGTGGAAGATGTTCGAGTCGAACCCCGGGTTGATATGGCCGCGAAAGCCGTTGGAAAGGTGGTGAAACCGGTACCCCAGCGTGACGGCCGCACCCGCGCCGACCCGCAGGCGCACGCCCACGCCAACCCAGGCGGTGAAGTTGAAACGCCTCCCCCGACGGTCGGGCAAGGGGTCGGCGAAGTAGACGAACCCGAGGCCGCCCTCCAGGTACGGGTGCCACCAGTCCGTCCCGCCGGTGTTGCGCAGGCGCACGCCCGCCAGGGTGAGGCCCCACCCGTAGAGCGTGCGTTCCCCGCGCGCTGCAGCCGGCGGCGGTGCCCCGTTCACCGGCTCGTAGGTCATCGTGGCCAACGGAACGAACTCCCCCACGTAGTCGATGGCGCGCGTCCCGTCGGCGTCGCGAGCGAGGACGCGTTGGTAGCGCACGCTCACCGCCGCAAAGCGCGCGCCCCGAACGAAGCCCAAAAAGCGCACCGACCCAGGCGAGTAACCGCTCCAGACCTGCATCGTGTTTTTTCGCACCGAGTCGGGGACGTTGCGCCACGGCGACTCTTGCTGCGCGCGGGCCGCCGGGACCGCCGCACTCCCGGCCACCAGCGCCGCCAGCGCCCCGGCGGCCATGCACTGGACGAGCGGCTTGCGCTGCACAACCTCTTCTGCTGAAGGGTGGGATGACGACGCATCGTCGGGGCTCAACTCTTTGTTCCGTGCCCGGTACAGTACAAGAGTGCGACCTGCTTGCAGGTTTCCGCTGGGCCGCGTTTCTGACCCGGCCCTCTTTCTCTCTCACCCTCGTTCCTCAAGCGCATGCCCACCTACGACCAGCTTACCCCCCCCGCCGACGGCGACCTCATCAACAAAACCGAGGACGGTCTCGACGTGCCGGATCGTCCCGTCATTCCCTTCATCGAAGGCGACGGGACGGGCCAGGACATCTGGCCTGCCGCCCGGCACGTATTCGACCAGGCCGTCGAGCACGCCTACGGCGGCGAGCGCGAGCTCGTCTGGTTCGAGGTCTTCGCCGGGCAGAAGGCACAGGATGAGTACGGCGAATGGCTCCCTGAGGATACCCTCGCGGCCATCGACCAGTATCTCGTCTCGATCAAAGGGCCGCTGACCACGCCCGTCGGAGGCGGCATCCGAAGCCTGAACGTAGCGCTACGCCAGAAGCTCGACCTCTTCGCCTGTGTGCGCCCGGTGCGCCACTTCGAGGGCGTGCCCTCCCCGGTCAACGAGCCGGAGAAGGTGGACATGGTGATGTTCCGGGAAAACTCCGAAGACATCTACGCCGGCATCGAGTACCAGCAGGGCACCTCGGAAAACGAGCGGATGCTGCGCTTTCTCCAAGACGAGATGGGCGAGGAGTCCATCCGCTTCCCGGCGTCGACGGCCGTCGGCGTCAAGCCCATCAGTAAGGAAGGGACCAAGCGGCTGGTGCGCTCCTCCATCGAGTACGCCTTCGAGCGCGGCTACGAATCGGTCACGCTCGTGCACAAGGGCAACATCATGAAGTTCACCGAGGGCGCGTTCCGCGACTGGGGCTACGAGGTGGCCACCGAGGAGTACGACTCCGACGACCTCGACGGCGGGCCGTGGCAGACGATCACCCGCGACGGGCACACGATCACCGTCAAAGACAAAATCGCCGACGCGATGCTCCAGCAGATCCTCACGCGCCCCGACGAGTACGGCGTGATCGCCACGATGAATCTCAACGGCGACTACATCAGCGACGCCCTCGCTGCGCAGGTCGGCGGCATCGGAATCGCGCCGGGGGCCAACATCAACTACAACACCGGCGACGCGATCTTCGAGGCTACCCACGGAACCGCGCCGAAGTACGCCGGCCAAGACAAGGTCAACCCGTCGAGCCTCATCCTCAGCGGCGAGATGATGTTTCGCTACATGGGCTGGGACGAGGCGGCCGACCTGATCGTCAAGTCGCTGGAGACGACCATCAAGCAGAAGCGCGTGACCTACGACTTCGAGCGCGCGATGAACGGCGCGGAGCTGCTCAAGACCAGCGAGTTTGCCGAGGCGATGGTGGGAAATATGAGTTGAAGGTACGAAGAGAAGGTCTGAAGGTGAGCATGCCGCCTGTGCGAGGCTGCACTGCTTTCTGCTTCGCTTTCCCCCACCCTCCTTCCTTTTCTTCCTCTCCCCCTTCTCCCTCGTGAAAGCCTACCAACTCGACGAGTTCGGCCCGCCGGAGGTCATGCAGCCGCAGGAAGTCGAGCGGCCCGTGCCCGGTCCCGGCGAGGTGCTGGTCCGCGTGGTCGCCACCAGCGTCAACCCGGTGGACCACAAGCTGCGCTCGGGCGAAGCGGACTTTGGCCTGGAGGCCCCTGCCGTCCTCGGTTACGACGTGAGCGGCATCGTGGAAGCGACGGGCGAGCGCGTGGAGCGTTTTTCGAAAGGGGACGCGGTGTTCTACACGCCTGAGGTCAACGAACGCGGCAGCTACGCGGAGTACCACGCGGCGAGCGCCCGCATCGTGGCACATAAGCCGACGGGCCTCTCTCACGAGAAGGCCGCCGCGCTCCCGCTGGCCGGTTGCACGGCGTGGCAGGCGCTCTTCGACCGCGCCCTGCTCCAGGCCGGGCAGACTGTGCTCATCCACGGCACTGGCGGAGTCGGCATGCTGGCCGTGCAGCTCGCAAGGGCGGCTGGGGCTGAGGTAGTTGCCGTCAGCAGTCCCGCGCTCGTCGGTCAAACCGCCGAGCTGGGAGCCAGCCGTGTCATCGACTACCAAAGCGAAAATGCCGCCGAGGTGATGCAGCAGGCCGGCGTCCAGGCGGAGATCGTGTTCGACACCGTGGGGGGCGACACCCTGTTTGAGAGCGCCGGCGGAGCCGCACCGGGGGCCGATCTCGTTACCATCGTCGAGAGCGCCGAGGTGCCCGCCGGCCCGCTGATGCCGCTCAACGCCAGCGCGCATTTTTGCATGATGCAGCCGCGCGGGGCCACGATGCGCGCCCTCGCCCGCTTTTCCGAACGGGGCCTCCTCCGCCCCGTCGTGGCCGACGTGCTTCCGCTGGCGGAGGTCGCCGAGGCCCACCGCCGCCTCGAATCCGGCGGCGTGCCCGGCAAGCTGGTGTTGCGCGTTTAGGGTTGTAGGCGGGGGGTCTATCTGTTTGCAAGCTTTCTATCCGCTCTTTTCACCTGCCTCCTTCCCCTGCACCTCTTCAAATCTTCCCCATCCGTGCACTATGGGCTTGCGTTCGTTCTGGTCTTCGCTGAAACACTTTCTCGAGGGAAGGTTCGTGACCGGGAAAGCGTCGCCGCCTGAGCCGCGGACGACGACGTACGCGGCAGACAACGGCCTCGTCGAGATTACGGCCCCGGCCGCCGCAGGGAGCGCACCCTCGGCTGCGGAGCAGACTCACCACCAGTTCATCGCCTCCAACTGGACGAAGTTGGCCGCAGCCTCCTACGCGGGCTTCCGGCGCCACGGCATCGGGGTGGTCGTCATCGAAAAGCGCACCGGCGGAGCGGCCCAGGCAGTGCTCGAAGGCGCTTTCGAGACCTGCGATCTCGCCTACGCCACCGGCATGGGCATGTGGACGCAGCGTCCGCCGCACTCCACCGCCCCGGACTGGCTCGAGGAGCAGTTCCAGACTTACGAACCGCTGGAAGCGGGCCTCTTTCTCTTTCGTCCCGCCAACGGCGACGCGCCCGGGCCGCCGCGCCCGTACCATGCCACCGGCACCCCTGCCCCGCCCGACGCGCTAAAGCAGGCGCGCACGCCTTTCAACTGAACGCGTCGCATGGTCCGTCCCCTCATTCAGCCCGCCTTCGATGATCCTCGAAGGAAGCCCCTGGAGAACGAAGAGCGAGGAATGCACACCGAAGCTTTCACCCGTTCTCCTCCTGCTTTTCCTCTTCCAGGCGCGCTTCGAGGTCGGCGCTTTCCTTCTCGGTCGCCGGGCGCACGATGGCGATGGCTCGGTGCTGGAGGCTCTCGCGCAGCACAGGGTCGCGTACCTCCTCGGCGGTGATAAACGTCTCCTCCCCCGGGCCGATGTGCAGGATGCGCGTGGCCATCGAGACGCGCACCGACTCGGTGTCGGTGTTTTTGATGAGCATGCCGCGTCGATCTCGGTCTGCCATGGCAGCCTCGTGCCGGAAGCGGAAGGCGATGGGAAGTTGTGGAATATGCTTTCATAATACAACACGCCGGGCTATCTTGCGGGTGCCGAGCGCGCTGTGGCGCGCTTTCACATGATTCTCGAATGCTCCATTTCGCTGTGCCGCACGCTGCCGCCCCTGTAACTGAGCGACTGGTGGAGGCCGGACGCCAGGTGGGACGCGGGCTGCTGGATCTGCTCTACCCGCCGCGCTGCCTGGCGTGCCGGGCGCGCCTTTCCGAGACGGACGCGCCGCTGTGTGCCCGTTGCGTGGGCGGGTTGGAGCGCGCGCGCCGGGAGGTTGCCCGCCGGCGCCTGCACGCGCTTCCCGGGAGCAGCGGCGAAGCGGTCGCCAGCGTCTTTGCACTCTGGCGCTTCGACCCCGACGGGGCGCTGCGCGCCCTTCAGCACGCGCTCAAATACCAGAACCGTCCGCGCTACGGCCGCGTGGCCGGGCGCTGGATGGGCCGGGGGCTGGCCGGCACGCTTTCGCCCCGGCCCGAGGCCGTTGTCCCGGTCCCGCTGCACCGCACGCGCCGCCTGGGGCGCGGCTACAACCAGAGCGCTCAGCTCGCGCGCGGCGTGGCCGCGTCCCTCGACGTGCCCTGCCGCCCCGGCTGGCTGGCACGCCCGCGCCCCACTCGCTCGCAAACGCACCTCTCGCGCCAAGCGCGTTGGGACAACGTGGGCGGGGCCTTCGCTGCCTCCCGGTCGCTCGGCGGGCGCCCTCTCCTGCTGGTGGACGACGTGCTGACGACCGGCGCCACCGGGGCTGCCGCCGCCCGCGCGCTGCGGCAGGCCGGGGCCGGGCCCGTCCACCTCGCCACGCTGGCGCTGGCGGAGTAGGCCGGTGCGTGTGGCTGCGCTCAAAACCGCAGCGTAAAAGATCGTCGCCGTCGGGTTCGCGCCGGCGGTGCCGGTCCCCTGGTACGCGATGCGCCAGTGGCGGGGCGGCTTCATCGCCGGGCAGGCCGGCGGCTGGGAACTGGTGCAGATCGACCTTCCCCCAGGAGGGCGTCATTCCTGTCACGCTGCGCCGCGGAAGATTCGCGGGTCCGTCGCGTGACCGCAGCCACGCCGTCACTCTTCCCCGAAGGCGGTGACGACCAGCGTGCGCGGGCGGCCTCGCCCCGTGCGGTGCTCGCACAGGTAGAGCCCCTGCCACGTCCCCAGCGCGAGGGCGCCGCCGGAGATCGGCACGCTCTGGCCGCTGCCCAACATGGACGCCTTGATGTGGGCCGGCATGTCGTCGGGACCTTCGACGGTGTGCTCGTAATGCGCGTCCTCAGGCACCAAGCGGCGAACGTGACGCTCGAAGTCGGCGCGCACGTCGGGGCTGGCGTTTTCGTTGAGGGTGATCGAGGCGGAGGTGTGCTTCAAGAAAAAGTGCGCCACGCCGGTCTGGATCGCCGACAGGTCCACCGCGCGCATCACCTCGCCGGTGACGAGGTGGAACCCGCGCTCTCTCGCCTCGAGGGTGAGCTCTTCCTGAATCCAGTGCATCGCTACTGCGCGTCTTCGAGAAAGGGCACAAAGCGAACCGCCGAGATCCGTCGCTTCTCGATCTGGCCATCCTCGGTCTTTTTGACGAGCATGAGCTGCTGGGGCCCACCGGTGGGGCCGACCGGGATCACCATGCGACCGCCTTCCGCGAGCTGCCGGATCAGCGGCGGCGGAATCTGTTCGGGCGCGGCCGTGACTACGATGGCGTCGTAGGGCGCGCGGGCCGCCCATCCCTCGTAGCCGTCGCCCGTCTTGACCTTGACGTTGCCGTACCCGAGCCGGTCGAGCCGCTTGGACGCGCTCCGGGCCAGCTCTGGGATGATCTCGATGGTGTAGACGGAATCGGCAATCGCCCCCAGCACGGCAGCCTGATAGCCCGACCCGGTGCCCACTTCGAGAACGCGGCCCGTCGAGTCTACCTGCGCCAGCGCCGTCATGCTAGCCACGATGTAGGGCTGGGAGATCGTCTGCTCGTGGCCGATGGGCAGGGGGCGGTCCTGGTACGCCTGCGTGGCGGGAGCGCCGGGCACGAACTCGTGACGCGGCACCGCGCGCAACGCCCCCAGCACCTGCGGATCGGTGACGCCTCGGGCCGCAATCTGCGTGCGCACCATGCGCCGACGCTCCTGCTGGTGCGTCCCCGTGGTATCGTCCGTGGCCGACCGGTCCGCCGTTTTCGGCCCGTCCGCAGGGGCACACCCCAGAAGCATCGCGACGGAAAGCAGGGCGCCGAGCCGGAACGCAATCATGGTGCAGGACCCTCTTGGCGATCAGAAGACGGAGCGTCCCTCCTCCAGCAGCGTTGCCGGAAGCGGAAATGCGTGGCTTCTATGACCGGCGGCGACTGATGGATCCGCAACGAGCGAGATAGAATGGAAAGATTGTGAACGTTGCGCGTTTGCTTCTTTCCTGTTCTTCTACTGATCCGTTTCTCATGTGATCGAGCGCACCGACCGCTGGGAAGCCTTCGAGCAGGGCTGGCGGCGGCGCTCCACCAGCCACGCGCGCAACCTGCGTGTCTACGAAGCGCTCTGGCGCGAGGCCCGCGCGCTGGGCCGGCTCCCGCGCGAGGACCCGCTCGACGGCATCGACCACGACATCCGCCGCACCCGCCGCCTCCGCCGCGCGCAGCACCTTGTTCGAACAGCTCCTGGCGAAGATCGCGCGGACCCTTGACGCCGCCGACCTGCCGTATATGGTGATCGGCGGGCAGGCGGTGCTTCGCTACGGCGAGCCGCGCCTGACGGACGACGTGGACGTGACGCTCGGCGCCGGCCCCGAGGCGTTGCCATCCGTGCTCGAGCAGGTCGAAGCGATGGACCTCGCTCCCCTCGTCGAAGACCCCGAATCGTTCGTGCGCGACACGATGGTCCTCCCTTGTGCTGACGCCGAAACCGAAACGCGCGTGGACCTCATGTTGTCCTTCTCGCCGTACGAAAAGCGCGCCATCGAGCGCGCCCGGCGCGTGGAGGTCGGCAACGCGACCGTGCGGTTTGCCGCGCCCGAGGACGTCATCATCCACAAGCTCGTGGCCGGACGCCCGCGCGACCACGAAGATGTGAAAGGCATCCTGGCGAAAACCTCCGACCTGGACGAAGCGTACCTCCGCCGCTGGCTCGACGACTTTTCCGCCGCGCTCGACCAGCCACTCACCGACCAGTTCGACGACCTGCAAGCGCAGGCGTAGCCACGCCGTCCCTTCTCCCTCTCCCCCTTTCTTCCTTTCCCAAATGCCCTCCTCCCTTTCCTCTGGCGGCCGCGAGGTCGTCTTCGTGGACGGCTGCCGCCTCCCCTTTCAACAAAGCGGCACCGGCTACGCCGACCTGATGGCCTACGACATGGGCCGCATGACTCTCAAGGGCCTGCTTTCGCGCAACGACCTCGATCCCGACGGGGTGGACCGCGTCGTCCTGGGGTCGGTCGTGCAGGACGTGGAGACCTCCAACGTGGCCCGCGAGGCGGCGCTCGGGGCCGGCATCCCCAAACACGTGCCCGCTTTCACCGTCACGATGGCGTGCATCTCCAGCAACCAGGCCCTCACCAGCGGCGCGGAGCTGATTGCTGGGGGGCAGGCCGACGTCGTCATCGCCGGCGGGACGGAGACCCTTTCGGCCCCCCCCATCCGTCTCCAGCCGAAGGTGCAGCGGCGCCTCTTCCAAGCGCGCAAGGCTAAAACCCTCGGCGACTACCTCGACCTGCTGAAAGGGCTGGGCCTGGGCGACCTCCTGCCCGAGGCGCCTTCCATCGCAGAGTTCTCCACCGGCGAGGTCATGGGCGAAAGCGCCGACAAGCTCGCGGCGATGTTCGACGTCTCGCGCGAGGCGCAGGACGAGTACGCGCTGCGTTCTCACGAAAAGGCCGCCGAGGCGCGTGAAGAAGGTTTTCTCGAAGAAGAACTCGTCCCCGCCAGCGTCCCGCCGGATTTCGATCCGATCACCGAAGACAACGGGATCCGCGAGGACACGAGCATGGACAAGCTCTCCGGGCTCTCCCCCTCCTTCGTCAAGCCCTACGGCACCGTCTCGCCGGGCAACTCGTCTCCCCTCACCGACGGGGCCAGCGCCGCGCTGGTGATGTCCGCCGAAGCGGCCGAGGAGCGCGGCTACGCGCCGCAGGCGACGTTGCGCGCGTACACCTACGTCGCGCAGGACCCCGGCGAGGAGCTTTTGCTGGGACCGGCCTACGCCATGCCGCAGGTCCTCGATGCCGCCGACCTGGGCGTGGACGACATCGACGTGTTCGAACTGCACGAAGCCTTCGCCGGCCAGGTGCTGGCCGTGCTGCGCGCGTGTGCGTCGGAAGCGTTTGCCAACGAACACCGCGACGGCGCCGACCCGATGGGCGAGATCCCGATGGACAAGCTCAACACGTGGGGCGGTTCGCTTTCGCTGGGCCACCCCTTCGGCGCGACGGGCACGCGCCTCGTGACGACCGCCGCGCACCGCCTCCACACCGAGGACGGCCGCTTCGCGCTCGTCAGCGCCTGCGCCGCCGGCGGGCAGGGCCACGCGTTGCTTTTGGAACGCGCTTGAGAGCGGGAGAAAGGGAGCGTGAGAGATTTTGTTCTCCTCCCGCCTCGCCTTTCTCCACGCCGTGCTCCTTTCCTTCCTCCTCTTCCTCCGCGCCCCCATGCCAGCCCTCAACTCCGACGAGCTGCGCCTCGAAACGAGCAACGACGGCATCGCTACCGTCTGGCTCGACCAGCCGGAGCAGTCCGTCAACACACTGGCGCCCTCGACGCTCGACGCGCTCGACGACGCAACCGACGCCATCAACGCCACCCCCGACATTCGCGCCGCCGTCTTCATCAGCGCCAAGCCGGACGGCTTCGTCGCCGGGGCCGATCTCGACGCGCTCCGCCACTTCGACGGCCCCGAGGACGCCGCCGAACTCAGCCGCACCGCGCACCGCGCCCTGCGCAAGGTGCGCGCCTCCGACAAGCCCTCCGTCGCGGCCATCCACGGGCCCGCCCTCGGCGGCGGCTGCGAGGTAGCGCTCGCCTGCGACTACCGCATTGCCACCAACCGCCCCGAGACGCGCTTCGCTCTTCCCGAGGTGCAACTGGGCCTCCTCCCCGGCGGCGGCGGGACACAGCTTCTACCGCGCCTCGTAGGGCTTCAGCAGGCGCTCCCGATTATCCTGACGGGCAAGAACGTCTACGCTGAGCCGGCCCGCAAGATGGGCCTCGTGGACGCGCTGATTCACCGCCCTGGCCTGCACCGCGCCGCCGAGGAGGCCGCCCGCCGCCTCGCCGACGGCGACGTGGAGCCCGACCGCGACAAGAGCTTCACCGACAAGGCCATTGAAAGCAACACGCTCAGCCGCCGCTTCGTCTACCGCCAGGCCCGCAAGCAGATCCAGCAGGAAACGCGCGGCAACTACCCGGCCCCGCCGCGCGCCCTCGAATGCGTGCGCACCGGGCTCGAAGACGGCCTCGACGCGGGATCGCGGCTGGAGTCGCGCTACTTCGGCGAGCTGGCTTTCACGCCTGAGTCGCAGGCACTCGTGGATCTCTTTTTTCTGAAGCAAGAACACGACAAAAATCCGCTGCACGGCCAAGCGCGCGACGTGGAAACGGTTGCCGTCCTCGGCGCGGGCGGGCTGATGGGCGCCGGCATCGCCGAGGTGAGCGCTCACAGCGCCGGCCGCGACGTGCTGCTGAAAGATCAGTCGCTGGAAGTGGCCGCGCAGGGCCGCAAGACCATCTGGGAGGACCTGTCGAAAAAAATCGGCAAGGGTACGACCGCGTTCGAGCGCGACGTGGTAATGGAGCGCGCCCGCCCCGTACCGGGCTACGACGACCTCGCCGACGCCGATCTCGTCATCGAAGCGGTGCCCGAAGATCTCGACGTCAAGCATACTGTGTTGCGCGAGACGGAGGAGGTGATCTCCGACGACTGCGTGATCGCGTCGAACACGTCCGGCATCCCCATTACCGACATCGCCGGCGGCCTCGAACGACCCGAGAATGTAGTCGGGATGCATTACTTCTCGCCGGTGCCCTCGATGCCGCTCCTGGAGGTCGTGCGCGGGGGAGCAAGCTCCGACGAGGCCGTCGCCACGGCCACCCAAGTGGGCCTCGATCAGGGCAAAACGGTCATCACGGTCGAAGACGGACCCGGCTTCTACACCACACGCATCCTCTCGCTCTACATGAACGAAGCGTTGCTACTTCTGGAAGCGGGCGCCGAGGTGAAGCAGGTGGACGAGATCATGGAGGACTTCGGCTTCCCGATGGGGCCGTACGAGCTCTTCGACTTGGTCGGCCTTCGGACGGCGGCCAAGATCACCGACGTGATGGGCAGCTACATCGACGACGGGCACCTGGGCGAAGAGCGCGAGGCGCGACTCTCCGATGCCGCCTCGACGCTCGCGCAGGCAGGCCTGACGGGGCAAAAGGGCGAAGGCTTTTACGAGTACGATGGGCGCGATACCGACGGCGTCAACGAAGAGGTGTACGCCTTCTTCGGCGGTCCCGAGCGCGAAGAGCTTGCGCGGCAGATCGTGGAAGAGCGCCTGTCGATGATGATGTGCGCCGAGGCGGTACGCTGCCTCGAAGAGGGCATTCTCGAAAGTGCCGAAGACGGCGACCTGGGGGCCGTCTTCGGGCTGGGCTTCCCGCCGTCCCGGGGCGGCCCCTTTCGTCACCTCGACCGCATGGGCCTCGAAAATGCCGTCACGCGCCTGAAGCGCCTCGAAAACCAGCACGGCCCGCGCTTCGCCGGGCCGTCGCTCTTGGCGGAGAAGGCCGACGCGGGCGACGCCTTCCGCAAGGAATAGGTCTGTAGGTGCGCAGGTCTGTAGGTGCAGGTCTGTAGGTGGGTGTCTTCCACAAACGCCCGTTGCCGCATTACCTGCCCCCCACCCCACAAACTCACAGACCCAATCGATGACTTCCTACACGCGGCGCGTTCTCATCGCCGCCGGCGTCGTCTTTACGCTGGGCGTGCTGCTGTACTTCCTGCAGGCGGTGGCGCACACGTTGCTTCTGGTCTTCGCCGGCCTGCTTCTGGGAGTCTTGCTCGACGGCATCGTGCTCCTTTTGCGCCGCCACGCGAAGCTCCCGCGCGGCGTGGCGCTCACAGTCGCCGTGCTGGGCGTCTTCGGGGGTCTCGCGGGCGTCGCGTGGCTGCTGGGCCCGCGCGTGGCCGAGCAGTACAGCCAGCTCGTCGAGCGCATTCCCGGCTCCGTCGAGCAGCTTCGAGACACGCTCGCGCAGTA
>PXTS01000004.1 GCA_003022485.1 Bacteroidetes bacterium QS_8_68_28 | reverse complement strand
CCCGCCAAGCTGTTCGGCCACGACGCTCCCGCCGCCGCGAAGCTGGGCGAGCTTGAAGGCACTTCCGCCCCCCACCACCAGCGCGGTGCCCCCGGCGACGGCCAGCAGCAGCCCCGGCTCCCACCACGCAGCGCCTCCGGCAAAGAGCACGACCGCGACGTAGAGCGCCGCGACGAGACCGACCACCGCGAGCGCGTAGAGCGCCACCAACCTCACCGTGGAGCGTCGCGCCTCGTCCTGCCGGTCGAAGAAGTCCTTCATTCGGCGTGCAGGTGTCGTGGTGTTGTAGTGTCGTGGTTGTTCCGCTCGCGCACCGAAGCACCGCAACACCCGCGCCTCCCGAACACTACGAGAACGACACGTCCGGGGCTTCGCGCTCGCGGGCGACGCGGATTTCGAAGAGCTCGGCCGGGCGAAAGTCGAAGCTGTTGGCCACGGCGACGCTCGGGAAGGTTTCGCGCTGGGTGTTGTAGCGCGTGGCCGCGTCGTTGAACGCCTGGCGCGCGAAGGCGACTTTGTTCTCCGTCGAACGCAACTCTTCCATGAGCTGGCTCATCTGCTCGTTGGCCTTCAGGTCGGGGTAGTCCTCGCGCACGGCCAGCAGCCGCCCCAGCGACTGGGTGAGCGCCCCCTCTGCCCCGTTGAGCTTCTGCATGGCCGTCGGGTCGCCGGGGTTCCGGGCGGCCTCGGCATTGGCCTGAACGGCCTGCTGGCGCGCCTCGGTGACGGCCTCGAGGGTCTCGCGCTCGTGGTCGAGGTAGCCCTGCGCCGTCTCCACGAGGTTCGGGATCAGGTCGTAGCGGCGCTTGAGCTGGACGTCGATCTGGGCGTAGGCGTTTTCGTAGCGGTTCTGGAGCGTCACCAGGCGGTTGTAGAGCCCCACCGCCCAAGCGGCGACGCCTCCGACGAGCGCGAGCACGACGATAAGCACGATCCAGCCGGTCATGGGCCTGTGGGGGGTCTGGAAAAAGCGTAGATTCGGAAGAACGCAGAGCGACGCACCGCTATTCTTCGAAGCCGCGCTGCCCTGCGCCAAAGTCGTACGGGCCGACCCGAATGGGCAAGCGGCCCGGCGCAGGCCGCTCGCCTTTCAGCACCTCTGCCACGGCCTGCACGCCGGCGATGGTCTGGTCGTAGGCCACCACCAGCGCGTCGGCCCCAGAGTAGGTGTCGGCAGCATACGGGTTGCCGAGGGGAACGAGCACGACGGGCGTCTCCTGCGCCAGAAGCTTTTCGACGAGGGGCCGTTGCTCCTCGAAGAGGCCCGCCGCGCCGCGCCCGGTCGCCAGGCGCAGGTGAAGCGCCAGCACCACGGCGTCGGCGTGCTGGACCGCTTCCATCGCTTGCTCCATGTCCGACGCCGCGAACCCGCGCCCCACGAAGCGCATGGTGTCTTGCATGGTGGGTTCGAGGCGCCCCGCGAGCGTGTCCATCGCTGCGTCGATGCTCTCGGATTCTTCGTAGTTGGAAAGCTGGATCAGGGCCGCATTCGCGCCTTCGGAGAGCGGGAGCACTGGGCTGCTTTTCAAGAGCGTGATCGACCCGGCGGCGATGCTGTCGGCCAGCGCCTGCCCGCGCGACCGCTTTTGGAGGTAGTCCAGCACTTCCAGCGAGGGCACGCGCGGGGCGCGGTGCAGGCCCGCCTCCGCCTTCGCCCGCAGGACGCGGCGCACCGAGTCGTTGAGCTCCGCGCGCGGGAGCTGCCCCTCCCGCACCGCCGCCGTGACCGCCTGGATGGCCGCCTCGAGGTCCCCGGGCGTCAAGACCACATCGGCCCCGATGGAGAGCGGGCGCACGACGCGCTCGCGCATCGAGTAGTCGTCGCGGAGCGCGCCCATCTTCACGTCGTCGGTAACGACGAGCCCGCCGAAGCCCATTTCCTCGCGCAGGAGGCCGCTCAGCACCTCGCGGCTGAACGTGGCAGGCGTCGGCTCCTCATTGAAGGCTTGTACCCAGAGGTGCGCGCCCATCACGGCGGCGGGCTGGGGGCCCTCCTGGTCCAGGATCATGCGGTAGGGTTTCAGCTCGGTCGAGTCGAGCTCCGCGCGGCTACCGGTGACGGTCGCCATCTCGGCGTGGGTGTCCGTCGAGACGTCACCGTGACCGGGGAAGTGCTTCAGCGTGGTGAGCATCCCGAAGTCGGAAGCGCCGCGCACGTAGGCGGCGCCCATCCGCCCCACCAGCCCGCCGCGCCCCCCGTAGGAGCGAATGTTGATGATGGGATTCGCGGGATTGTTGTTCACGTCCACCACCGGCGCGAACATCCAGTTGACGCCCATCGCGCGGCTTTCCAGCGCGGCCAGCCGGGCGGCGGCGGCGGCGAAGTCCTCCCGGCGCGTGGCCCCGACGGCCATGTTGGAGGGCAGTTCGGTAAAGTTGTTGGCAAAGCGCCCGGCCCCGCGCTCGTAGTCGGCGGCGAAGAAGAGCGGGACGTTCGCTCGGGTCTGCAGGTACTGCGTCTGGGCACGCACTTCCCCGGGCGAGAGGAGGCGCGAGACGAGAAAGCCGCCCACCCCGTGCTCGCGGGCCGCCTGCACGGCGCGGGACGAAACGGGCGCGCTCTCGCCCTTCGCCCCGGCCTCCAGCACGAAGAGCTGGCCGATTTTTTCTTGCAGCGTGAGCGCGTTCATCAGCGAATCGACCCACGCCTCGGCCCCCGCCTGCTCAGGGCGAAGCCGGGCGACCATGTCGCCGTCGTAGGTGGCGAAAAATGAGCCAGCGTCATCCATCGAAGCAGAGGCGGGCACATCGGAGGCGGGCGCGGAGGGGCCACTCGGCTCGCTGCACCCGGCGGCGCCCATCCCCAGTAGCGCAGCGGCAGCGGCAAGCAAAGAGCGAGCGAGCAGCATGGCAGACGGCAGAGACGAAAGCGCGCGTCTTTGGTGTGTACCGGGGCGTTCTGGTGGATGGTCCGGTTGGGGAATGGCCCGCTGGCCTCCGGCCACTGGATGGTGGACCGTCTTCGTTCGGCCGGCGCGTTGCGCTGGGCAGCGCGTTGCTCTACAGAAACCATCCCCCATCTTCCATCTACCATCCACGCTTCTGCCCCCTGACGCTTGCCTTACGGACATGCAGAAACGGTTCCGACAGGAATGGCACCGCCTGCGAAACGCTACGCGCTCGCTTGACGCGCAGGTCGTGGTGGTGCTCACGGTGGCCGTGGCGCTGGTCTTCGTGCAGCTCACCGTCGGCGACCACGACTTTTTTCGCGCGGAGCTGGCGGGGCTCGTGCCGCGCGACTGGCGCGGGATCGGGGCGTGGGGCTGGTGGTTCGGCATCCAGGGCGTGACCGGCTTCGTAATTCCGGTGCTCATTCTCATGTTCGGCTTCGGGCGGCGGCCTGCCGAGATCGGCCTCGGCACCGGCGATAGGAAGCTGGCGCTCGCACTGGCGGGGGCGTACCTGCCGCTCGTGGCGGTGGGCACGTGGATCCTCTCCGACGGCGCGGCCTTCCAGGCGCAGTACCCGCACTACGACCCGGCGAAGACCGACTGGGGCGTCTTCCTGATCTACGAGGCGCTCTTTCTCTTCTACTGGATCGGGTGGGAATACCTGTGGCGCGGGTTCGTCTTGTTCGGCACCGCGCCGGCCTTCGGGCGCTACGCGATCTTCGTGCAGATGGTGCCCTTCGCCCTTTTGCACGCCGACAAGCCGCCGGCCGAGGCGTTCCTCTCGATCCTGGGCGGCCTGGCGCTGGGGGCGCTGGTGTGGCGGTGCCGCGCCTTCTGGATCGCCGTGCCGATTCACGCGGCGCAGATGATGCTGCTGGACTGGTGGTGTAGCCTGCGGGTGCGCACCGGCGCCGACGGGATCGGGCTCGAAGCCCTCGCGCAAGCGCTCGGGCTCTCGGCGGGTTGAAGGTTTCGGGTCGAAGGTTGAAGGTTCCTCGGCACGGGCGCGTTGCTGAACGGCTGCGGACGCTGTTCTCGCTTGCGGAACGCCCCCCAATCGGCAATCGAAAATCGGCGAGGTGTGCGGCAGCGCACACCCGGTGTGCGTATGCGCACACTCCGCCGCCCGCATATCGGCGTCTGCGGCGCGTGTGTCGGGGTGGCCGGTGAAGGCACGTTGGTTGCGGCGGCGATTGGGCAGCAACGCGCCCTCCTCACCCAGCCGCTCGCCTGCCTATGCTCAAGAACTACCTCAAGGTTGCTTTTCGCACGCTTCGCCGCAACAAGGGCTACACCGCTATCAACGTCGGCGGCCTCGCGGTGGGGCTGGCCGTGTGTCTCGCCATCGCGCTCTACATCCAGCACGAGCGCAGCTTCGACCGTTTCCACACCAACGCCGAGCGCCTCTACCGCGTCACGAAGACCGACACGACAGAAGGCGAAGCCGGCACTTCGACCACGCACCCGGCGCCGCTCGGCCCGGCGCTCGAAGACGCACTTCCCGACGTGGCAGAAACGGTTCGCTTTCGTACGCGAAACAGCCCGTTGCTCGTGCGGCGTGGCGACCGGAGCTTCTACGAAGACGGGATTCTCTACGCCGACTCCTCGTTTTTCGAGGTATTCTCCTTCGAGCTGCTGCAGGGCGACCCGCAGACGGCGCTCGCGCGGCCCTACACGGTCGTCCTCAGCCAGTCGATGGCGCAGAAATACTTCGGCGACGAAAACCCCGTCGGGCAAACGCTCCACATCCGGCGCCAGGACCGCGCCTTCGAGGTGACGGGCGTGGTGGAGGACGCGCCGGCGACCTCGTCCATCCAGTACGACCTGATTGCCTCCTTTGCCACGCAGTACGCCGAGCAGAAGCACATGATGGAAGAGTACAACGGCGGATGGCAGATGCACGCCTTTCCCACCTACGTGCTGTTGCGCCCCCACGCGGAAGCGAATGCGGTGGGGGCGAAACTCGCGGACGTGCTCGAAACGCGCGCCACCGCGAGCGAGCGCTTCAGAAAGGGACTCGGCCACACCCGTTACGCGCTGGAGCCGCTCACGGACGTGCACCTGCGCTCGGCGGCGGGCAACCAGCTCGGCCCCGTCAGCGACGTGCGCTACGTGTGGGTCTTCGGGGCGATTGCGCTTCTGGTGCTGGCGGTGGCGTCGATCAACTACATGAACCTGGCGACGGCGCGGGCCACGCGGCGCGCGAAGGAAGTGGGCGTGCGCAAGACCGCCGGGGCCACGCGCCGGCAGCTCGCGGGGCAGTTCGTCGGCGAGTCGCTGCTGGTGTGCCTGGCGGCCGCCGTGCTGGCGCTGCTGGTCGTGCGGATGGGGCTTCCATTCGTCGGCCCGCTGACCGGCGTGGCGCTGGAAGCCGGCGCACTCACCGAAAGGCCCTTCCTGCTGGGGCTGGCGGGCGCGGTCCTTGCGGTGGGCCTGGTGAGCGGGAGCTACCCGGCGCTAGTGCTCTCGCGCTTCGGCGCGGCGGAGGTCATGAGTGGAGGCGGCGCGACGGGCGGGAAGAGCGGGCAACGCTTCCGGCAGGGATTGGTCGTCTTCCAGTTCGCCGTCGCCGTGGCGCTGCTGGCCGGGGCGGCCGTCGTGTGGCAGCAGCTCGGCTACATTCAGACGAAGCGCCTGGGCCTCGACGAAGAGCGCGTGCTGGTGATCCCCAACCGGGGCGCGCTGGACGAAGGAGAGGTCCAATCGCTGAAAGGCGAGCTGCGGCGGCGAGCAGGCGTCGAGGCCGTCACGTCGGGCAGCGCGCTCCCGACGGAAGGGACGGCGAGGTACAGCACCGCGCTGAAGGGCGAGCCGGAAAGCGGCCCCATGGTAAACCTCTGGCGCACAAGCGACGGCTACCTCGAAACGCTCGGCATGGAGATGGCCGCCGGGCGGCGCTTCCGGGCAGAGCGCGGAACGGACCGCGACAGCCCCATCATCATCAACGAGGCCACCGCGCGCGAGATCGGCTGGCAGGACCCCATTGGCAAAAAGCTCGGCTTCGGAGGGAACGACCCGCGCACGGTGGTCGGCGTGGTGGAGGACTTTCACTACGAGTCCCTTCACAAAGAGATCGCCCCGCTCGCCATGACGCCCGTCACGCGCGACTGGCATCACTCCTATGTCGTCGCCCGCGTGCGTTCGAGCGACCTGTCACGGATGCTCGGCTCGGTGCGCGAAACGTGGACCCAGTTCACCACGGCCTACCCGCTGGACTCCTTCTTTCTCGACGGAGCCTTCGACCAACTCTACGAGGCGGAGCGGCGCATCGCGCGGCTCTTTACGGTCTTTTTCGGGCTCACGATTGTCGTGGCGCTGCTGGGCCTCTTCGGGCTGGCCGCCTACACCGTCGAGGCGCGGCGCAAGGAGATCGCCGTGCGCAAGGTGCTGGGCGCTTCGGCCGGGGGCCTCGTGGCGCTGCTCTCGAAGCGTTTCGCGCTGCTGGTGGCGGGGGCCTTCGCGCTGGGAGCGCCGCTGGCGTGGCTCGGCACGCGCCGCTGGCTCGAAAGCTTCGCCTACCGCATCGACCTGGGCGTGGGGCCGTTCCTGCTGGCGGGCGCCGCCGTTCTCGTCGTGGCACTCGTGACGGTGGGCCTCCAAGCGCTCCGCGCGGCGCGGGCGAACCCCGCACAGGCGTTGCGCGACGAGTAGACGCGCCGGGCGCTCGGTAGAGGGCGCGGGGCGCTTCCCCCTCGGCAACGCCCTATGAAAACCATCCACCATCTACCACTCACCATCCACCAGACCACCGTCCAGAAACCCCAGAATTCACTCGCGGATGACCTCCTCGAAAACCACCTCGCCGGTCTGGAGCATCCGCCGCACGTAGGGGTGGCAGAGCTGGCAGTTTTTGCCAAACTCCACGCGCTCTTGCAACGCCGCGACCGAATCGGCGCCCGTCGCCTCGGCCACGCGCTTCAGGCGCGCGAGGCGTACCTCGTAGCAGTAGCAGCGGTCAATGTGCATACGTGGGGCTTCTCCGCTCGGGGCGATGCTCCACCTGCGGCGCGCCCCGCCGGTGTTCGGGAGAGCTTCCGTCGGAGGATTTCCGAAATGGAGCCCCCTGGAGATAGCGAGCAGCAGGCCGCGCCTCCGCCTCAACGGCGAAAGACGATGGCCTCAGGGTCGATGCCGGCCACAAAGTCGCCAGTGCGCTCGAAGGTCTCCGCGCCGGTGCGCTCGTAGACGGCCACCGTGCCCGCCGCCGAGAACGGATCGCCGGCGTCGCGGCGCCCCAGGTACAGGCGCCGGTCGGCGTCGTCGTAGGCCAGCGCGCCGAGCCCGCTGAGCCCCTCTTCGGGCGGCACCTGGATGGTGCTGGCACGGGCGTTCGCGTCGGTGTCGAGGCGGAAGACCCGGTCGCTGCCGTTGGTCACGAACAGCTCCTCAGTTTCTTTCGAATACGTCGCCGCGCCCAGTTGTACGTCGAAGCCGTCGAGGCGGCGCGTGATCGTTTCGCCCTCGGGGTCTACGAAGAGCACCTGGCCGGGCGTCTGGTCCACGACGTCGAAGTTTTCGTCGTAGACGGTCTTTCCCTGACAGATGACCACAACTTCGTCCTCGCCGTCCGCGAAGAGCGCGCCCGGTCCGTCGCAGCCCAGCTCGAGCGCGTCGGCCGCTTCGCCCCCCGTTTCGATGACCGAGAGCGTCGTGCCCGCCCCCAGCGATCCGCGATTGGAAACGAATGCCTTGTCTTCGGCCACGACTGCGTCCACCGGCTGCACGCCCACCGGGATCGAGTCGGCAATCGCCAAGGGGTCGAGGGTGAGTTCGTAGACGATGCTCTGCGTGGCCACGTTGCCCTCGCCCAGCGTCTGCGCGGGCACGTAGGCGCGGTCGTCCCCGTCGAAGGCTACCGCGTATGGCGGGCGCGGGAAAAGAACCTGACCCGTACGTGTGTAGGCATCCTCCTCGGCACTAAGTACGTCGATGCGCCCCGCGTCTGCCCCGTCGTTGAGCACCGCGTAGAGCCGCTCATCGCGGAGCGCCAGGCTTTGCACGAGCGCGTTGACGGATCGCCGACCGCTGACCTGCCCGGCCTGCGGATCGTAGAACGTCAGCGTGCCGTTCTGCGCGCCGAACCGGCCGAGATTTCCGACGACGACGCCCTCGGGCGTGCTCAGTTCGTCGTCTTCGTCTTCTTGAAAAAGGTCGCACCCCGGCAGGACGAGCGCAGCGAGCAGGAGCGCGAGCAGGAGCGAACAGGAGCGAGGCATAGAAAAAGAGGAAGGCAAGAAAGCCAGAGGATTATGGAGCCGTTCTGAGCGTAAACCGCAGGCTCGCGTGGCGCGGCGGCATGGGGTAGAGGCGAATGATCTGGTAGTCTTCGTCCGTCAGGTTTTCCACAGCGAGCCCCAGCGTGGCACGCGCCCCGCCGATGTCGCGCGCGTAGCGCAGACGCGCGTCGAAGACCTGGTAGGGCGATACCGACTGCGACTCGTCGGAGGTGACGTAGCGGCGCGCGGTGAGGCGCCCCGAGAGGCGCATTTGGAGCGTGCCGGCCCCGCCTGGCAGACGCCAGGCGATCCCGGCGTGGCCCTTGAGCTTCGACGGCGGCACGTAGGGAAGCTGCCGGCCGTGGGCGCGCGTGGCCGGGTCCGAGCGGTCCTCCGCCTCGGTGCGCGTGTAGACGGCGCGCCCGTCGAGGCGCAGCGCCGGCCCCAGGCGGTAGCCGCCCTCTGCGCTGACCTCCAGCCCGCGCGTGCGCACCCGGTCCACGTTGAGGGGGCGCCAGCCGCTCACGCCCGGCGCGACGATGGTCGGCTTCCAGACGATCTGGTCCCTCAGACCCGTGTAGAAGCCGGTCGCCTCGGCGCGGGCGCTCCACCCCTCCCCGCTTGCGGCGAAGGCCGCCCCGCCTTCGGCGCTGACGCCCTGCTCGGGCCGCAGGTCGGGGTTGCCGCCGGGCTGGTAGAACCGTTCCCCCAGCGTCGGCGCGCGGAAGGAGCGCGCCACGCGCCCCTTGAGGCGAAATGTCTCTGACCCAAAGGGTTGCACGCTGGTCCCGAGCGACGGGCTGAGCGCCACCGTGCGGCGCGCCTCTTCCTCCGAGAAGTACGTGTCGAGCCGAAGCGCCGGGCGCAGATGCAGGCGTTCCCACTGGGCCGTGGCGTGGCCGAAGGCGGCGGTGCGCCCCCGACTCGTGCCCCCGCGCAGGGCCGCGCGCTCATAGGCACCCTCCACCCCGCCCGCGACCGTCCAGTGGCTTCCGAGCGTCGTTTCGGTGCGGACCGCGAGGGCGTAGCGGGCGGTGCGGGCCGTGTCGGTCGCGGTGGGGCCGGCGTAGCGGCGGCGCGTGCGTTGCAGGCGCGCCGTCGCCGTGATCGGGCCACCCTCCCCCGCCAGACGGCGCGTGTAGCGGGCCGCCAAGCGCAGGTGACGGTCCCACTGCCGCGCCCGCGACGACGTAGCGCCCACCGTGCCGGGGAGCCCCCGCTCGGTCCCCGCATACCAGCCCGTCACCGCAAGGACGTTGCGGGAGCGGGTGTAGCGCGCCTTGCCGAAAAGGGTGGTCGCCTGGCGGTCGGCGCCTTGGCGGCGCACCTTGGGCGTGCCCTTCAGCGCCGCGTTCTCGTAGGGGAAGTTGCCCTCTGCGCGCGACCCCTCGGCAGCGAGGAGCCCGGTGACGGAGCCCGTTCCACCGCGCGCGACGAGGCCGCCGCGCCGCCGGCCCCAGGCCCCGACCGTACCCGAGACGTCCACCTGCAACTCGCGCGCGGGGCGAAGCGTCTGGAAACGCACCGCTCCGCCGAGCGCCCCCGACCCGTAGCGCGCTCCGGCAGCGCCGTGCACCACTTCGGCGGAGCGCAGGATGATCGTCGGCAAGAGCGAAAGGTCCACCTGCCCGGTTTGCGGGTCCGCCGCGCGCATCCCGTCGATCAGGACGGCCGTCTGCTGGCCGGAGGCCCCGCGTCCCGAGGGCGTCGCCAGACCGCCCGGCCCGTAGCGCTTCACGAAAAGCCCCGTGCGCGCCTCCAACAGTTCGGCCACGCTGGCGGCGCCGCTCGCCTCGATCTCGTCAGCCGTGAGGCGCGTCAGGCGGCGCGGGTTCGCGATCGCCTCCTCCAGGGCGCGCCCACGCACCGTCACGTCGGGAAACGGGAGCACCGTGTCGGACCGCGCGATGCCGACGGGACGTGCGGACAGGCGCGCGACCGTGTCGCGGACGACCGTGTCGCGCAACGCAGTGTCGCGCACTGCTTTGTCGGCACGCGCCTCTGAGGAGAACGACCCTGAGAAAAAAAGTAGAAGCGTGGCAAGGAGGACCGCCATAAAAAAGCCCGAACCTCAAATGCGAGGCTCGGGGCGACGGTCAGCCCGGGGCGGTGTGGCTCGCGGAGTCGTAGGCGGGGCCCACCGGGAGGAGGCGCCGTGCCGCAAGCCTCTATTCCCGGAGGCAGCGAAAAGGCACGAGCGTGCGCCGGCAGGTCTCCTGGCTCGCGGCGGCCGCCAGCTCCTATGGCTGGCCGGCCCGGTGCGGCAGTAGCGCGCCCTCGTCGGGGGAGCCGAAACGCCGGTCTTCCCGCGCGCGCCTCCGGCAGGTTGTTTCGCCGAAAGCCACGTGCAGTGACGTCGAATGGCGCTTCGCTCGCGCTTTGCCGCGCCGCCCACAGTTGCGGGTACAGCTCCAGCTTCGATTGCAGATTTTAAACTGCAGATCTCGAATTGGCTGTCCGGTGACGGCGGGCGCCAATTCTCAATGTGCAATCCAATTTGCAATCGCCTGGATTCCCTTTTAATCGGCCTTCAAGGAAACGCAAACGCTTTCCGAAAAGGCCAAACCGGGGCACGGGTGCGTCGATAAGTGGCCTTTACGGTAGGGCAGCGCGCGGCCAATTCCAAGCGCTTCTCCCATTCTTCGCAAAGGCCCAGCGCGGTCGTTTCTCGCTTGGGGGCTTTCCGAAAAATAAAAAAGCGGACCTGCCCGGGGACGCTTACATGTCCATGTCATCCTCCATCATGTCCTCCTCGTCGAAGTCCGGGTCGCTCCCGACGGCGGGATCGTCGTCGGAGTTCTCGCCGGCGGGGTCGCAGGACTCGGGGATCGAGTCGGCGCGGCGGAACTGCGCGTTACTCCCTTTCTTGGTGGTCTGGCCGCGGGCCCCTTGGCCCTCGGCGTCGATGCGCTCCCCGTCGATGCCGTTGTCCTCGTAGAACTCGGCCACGGCGTCGGCGCGGTCTTGCGAGAGCTCATCCGGGTTGCGCTCGGCGCGGGAGGCGAAGCCTTCCACGTCGACGCACAGGTTCGGGCACTGCTGGAGGATCTCGCGAGCTGCTGCGGTTGTTCGACCACCTGCGTGAGCGAGGCGGTGTCCGAGCCGTACTCGTTGGAGGCCGTGAAGGTCACGTTGTAGCTTCCCGGCTCCTCGTAAGTGTGCGTCGGGTTGCAGTTCGACGAGGTCTCGCCGTCGCCGAAGTCCCATTCGCAGTCGATGGGCCGGTCACCGCGCACGTTCGAGGTGAAGCTAACCGACTCGCCCGGCTCCGAAGGGTTCGGGTTCGAGTCGATGCTGGCAACCACCGCCGGCTGCGGGGGCTCCACGACTTCGACCGTGCAGTTGCGGGTGGCCGAGGCCCCGTCGTTCGAGGTGGTGAACGTGACCGTGTACGTGCCGGCGGAGTTGTACGTCTTGGTAGACACGAGGCCGGTGTCCGTCGTGCCGTCGCCAAACTCCCAGCGACTCGAGATCGGCGTGGTGGCTTCGCCTTCGTTGATCGTCGCGGTGAAGGTGCCGGATTCGCCGGCCTGCAGTTCCGCCGGGCAGTCCAGCGAGACGATCTCGACGGGCGTGAAGACGGAGCCGAAGCTGTAGCGCAATCCCCCGCCGTAGAAGCCGAGAATATCGAAGCCGTTTTCGTCCTCATTGAGACCGGGGTGCAGGTCAATGTTGCCGTCGGGGAAGGTGCCCGAGCCGGTCGCTTCGAGGAAGAGCCCGAGGCGCGGCGTGAGCGCAAAGTCGAGCCCAATGCCGGCCATGGGGCCGAAGGTCAGCTCCCACTCGGAGTCGTCTTCGTCGCCGGGAGCGCCATTGGTGATCGGGAACACGTTCCCGAAGGTCCCCTGCGCGCCGAGCTGGAGGTACGGCTGCACGGTCGCGTTGCCGCCGAAGCCGACCCGCCCGATCAGGCCGACGGTGTGGCGCCATTCGCTCGATTCCTCGCTTACCACGTAAATGGGCGAGTCGTTTTGGGTGGGAAGGGTCTCGCCAGAGAAGTTAGCGTTGATCAGGTCGGTGTACCTACCGCCGACGTAGGTAAGCGCCAGGCCGCCGTTGAAGAACCCGAACTTGGCGTTGTAGCCGATCTCGCCTCCGACGCTCGGGAAGCTGATTTGCGACAGGTCTCCCTCGCTGTCGACGGTGCTCGCGGGTCCTCCTTCCCCAGAGGTGTTCGGGTTTTTATTGATGTCGTCGTTCTCCTCTTCGTCGGTGCCGAAGAAGTCGCCGAACTGGTTGTCGGGGTTGAAGTCGCGATCGCCGGCGTAGCTATTGGCGCCCACCTTCGCGCGAATGTAGAGGCCGTCGGGGCGCGACTCCTGGGCGTTCGCGTTGCCGGCCATCAGGCCGCTGGCCACAAAGCACAGCAACAAGGCAGTGAGCAGGGACGACGAGAGATACCGTTTTAGCATGAGGGAGGCTCCTCGGGGGTTGGGAGATCGGTGGGGAGAATGCGAGGGAGGCGAAATGCGGGAAGGCCGCATGGGAGGCAAGAGGAAGAGGAGTGAAAGAAAAAGCGTGCGACGGGCCCGGGGGCGGCAACAAAGCCGATTGTAAAACCCCCGGCACTATGCACTATAGGGCACTATAGGCGATTGAGGGCAATCGTCGTCGCCGGCCGTCAACCGTTCTGCATGCTGGAGGTCGGTGCTCCAGCGAGGGCGAATTGGCGCTCCCAAAGGAGAGCGCGAGCCAGAAGGGGGCGTACCGCCTCCCTTCCGCAACCAATTACACCGAAAGGATGCGAAATAGCATCAGCAATTGCAAAAAGACTTGTGAAATAGTTTTCTCTTTGAGGGGCCTGTCCGGCGTACCGGAGCTTTCGCAACGTTCCCATGCGACCGCTCCGCGGTCGTGCCGTCCGGGCACCCCAGCGTCACGGCTTGGGACTCGCGGGACCGTGCCCCGTGTTCCCAAGACGAAGGCGTCAGGTAGCACAGAGAGGTTTGATTACACTCTTATTACTTTTATAGGGAGAGAAATCTCTGCTGGCTCCTTCGCCTTCCTTGGACAGGGGGGTGCCGGAGAAGCGCGTTCCGGGGTGAAAATTGCGCGGAAGTTTGCCCCGCTCTTTCTTCTGAAGAAGGACCGCGCCCCGAGTGCGTAATCTACGAGAGGCTATTGACGTGCTGCTGGAGGTCGCTCTTGTAACGAGCCGCTTTGTTTTCGTGGATGACGCCTTTGGACACCAGGCGGTCGAGCCCGCTCTTGACGTCGTTCATCAGCGCAGCGGCCTCGTCGGGGGCTTCCAGCTCGCGCAGCTCCTTCATCTTCGTGCGCAAGCGCCCGAGTTGCCGGCGGTTGCGGGCGCGACGTTTCTCGTTCTGGCGGACGCGCTTGGTGGCGGAGGCACTCTGCGGCATGAGGAGGCATGAGACAAATAAGGAGAAAAACCAGTACGGCAGGCAGGGGCTGGCGTGGTAACACGTGGCGAAGGTAGTCTCCGCTTGAGCAAATGTCAAGACCGGCACGGCGGAACGTCTACGTTCTTCACGCGGCGGAAGCGCGCACAGGACAGCAGAGGAACCTCCCCCGTTCCCTGCCGGTTCGGCGCTGGCCGGCAAAGGAGGAGCCGTAGATGGTGGGGGATGGTCTTTCGGATTGCAGGCGACCGTAGCGCAAACCCTCGACCGTAGCGCAAACCCTCCCCCCTGTCGACCGTCTATCATCCACCGTCTCGCGGCGAGCGAACAGAGCGAATACGCGGTCTCTCGGATAATCCTGCCCGTCTGTCTACACTGGGACGGAGCGCGCAAAAGCGCTGCCTCCGTCGCCCCACCTCTTCTGCTTCCAGCGCCTGCGATGCGCGAGTTTCTCTCCGAGTTTGTGCGCGGCAGCGATGCGGCCTGCACCGTGATCGTGATGGACGAAGGGTACATGGAGGAACCGCGCCGCTACCACCTGCGCCCGTTTCGCGTGCTGGTGGGGGCGCTGGGGACGCTGGGGGCGACGGCGCTGCTGGCAGCGGCCGTGCTGGCGTTCACCCCGCTACGGACGCTCCTCCCCGGCTACGGGACCGCTCGCATGGAGCAAAACGCTCGCCAGAGTGCCCGCCGCGCCGCCGCGCTCGAAGACTCGGTGCGCGAGCAGCGCCGCTACCTGCGTCACCTGCAGAGTCTCATGACGGGGCCGGTGGATTCGGCTTTCGTCGCAGAGGCGCAGGACGCGGCGGCGTCTCTCGAGGGAGCAGGGGACGAGACGCCGTTGCCGGGCGTGCCGCCCGCCTACGCGAGCGGGGCAGGCGCGGCCCGTGAGGCAGCCGGTTTGCCAGAGACGACGGCCTCGAAAGGCAGCGGCGACCTGGTGCGCACCGCCCGCCTTGACCCGGTGCCGTTTCCCGTCACGCCGCCGGCCGAAGGGTTCGTCACACGCGGCTTCGAGCCCGAGGAAGGGCACTACGCCGTGGACATTGCCACCGAGGCGGGCACGTCGGTGCGCGCCGTCGGCGACGGGTACGTCGTCATGGCCGGCCGCACCGAGGAGGGCGGACACGCCATCGCTGTGCAGCACGCAGGCGGCTACCTTTCGTTTTACAAGCACAACCGCCGCCTTTTGAAAGAAGTGGGCGAGCGCGTGGAGGCCCGCCAGGTCATCGCCGAAAGCGGAAACTCCGGCGAAATGACCACCGGCCCGCATGTGCACATGGAGCTTTGGCGCGATGGGCTTGCGCAAGACCCCACCGCCTACTTCATTGAGGAGTAGACGACGCTTTTCGCCTGTCCCCTCTTGCTCTCACGTTCTCACATGGCCCTTTTCGGAAAAGAAGAAAACGGAGGATCTACTATGGCCCGCTCATCCGGGGGCGACGCCCGCCCCGACCAGCTCAACATGGTGGGGGAAGGAACGGTTTTCGAAGGCACGCTGCGCGCAGAAAGCAACGTCCGCGTGAGCGGCCACATCAAAGGCACGCTCGACGTGGAAGGCCGCGTCATTGTGACGCAGGAGGGCATCGTCGAGGGCGAGTTGCACGCCACCGACGCCGACGTGGCCGGCAGCGTGCAGGGGGAGATTCACATCACTGAGCGGCTGATGCTGAAAAGCACCGCCCGCATCGACGGCAGCATCGCGGTGGGGCGCATCAAGGTCGAGGAAGGCGCCTTCTTTGCTGGGCAGTGCAAGATCGGGGAGGACGTCAGCGAGACGGTACAGCAGCAGATCGAGGCAAAAGGGGCAAGCGAGGAGGAGCGCGCCCCACACTCGGGGAGCGCGTCCGCGTCCAGCGGCGGGGCGGGCGGCACGCAGGCGAGCGGCGCTCCGGCGAACGGGACGACCGAGCGCGGCGCGACGGCGGACGCCTCAACGGACCCCCGGCAGACCGCGCCCGAGCAGGCCGCCGGCGAAGAGGCTTCCGGCGAAGAGGCTTCCGGCGAAGAGGCTTCCGACGAAGAAAACGCTTTTGACGAGGAGAAGGCGAGCGCCGAGCAGTAGCCGTTCCGCAGGGCGCGGGCGGCGGCATTTTTCAGTGAAGCTCTCTTCGATGCAGGCGGAACGGCATGA
>PXTS01000003.1 GCA_003022485.1 Bacteroidetes bacterium QS_8_68_28 | reverse complement strand
CTTCGCGCAGTTCGTCATCGAGTCGCCGGAGTCGGCGCTGTCGGCGGGGCTCTCGCAGGTGCCGTTCTTCTCGCCGATCCTGATGCCGGTGCGCATCGCCGCCGGGGCTACGGCGTTCGGCGAGGTCGCGCTGGCCTTCGCGCTCCTGGTCGCCACGTTCCTGGCGATGATCTGGGTCTCGGCACGCATCTACCGCACAGGTATTTTGATGTACGGCAAAAAGGCCGGCTTCGCCGAGCTGTGGCGCTGGGTGCGGCGATGAAGAGCCCGGCGCGGGGCCGGCGCTGCATGGCGCCTCATGGGCTGGCCTTCTCGGCACGCCGGCTTCCCCGTTCCCGCGCTCCCGGTTCCTCGCGCTCGGCAAGCTGCCCGCCTTCGAGGTCCAGGACGTGGTCGGCGTGCGGCAGAGCCGCGCGGTCGTGCGTAGCCACCAAGAGGGTCGTGCCGCTCTCGCGGGCCAGCCCGGTAAGCACGCCGAGAACCTGCTCGCCGGTCTCGTAGTCGAGGTTGCCGGTCGGCTCGTCGGCGAGGACGACGCGCGGGCGGTGCGCCAGCGCGCGGGCGACGGCCACGCGCTGCTGCTCGCCCCCGCTGAGGCGGTCGGGAAAGCTGCCGGCGCGCGCCCCCAGCCCCACGTCCTCGAGGAGACGACGCGCGCGCGCTCCTTCCTCTGCGCCCGCCCCGCCGGAGAGCTCCAGCGGCAGCAGGATGTTTTCCAGCGCCGTGAGCGTCGGGATCAGGTTGAACGCCTGAAAGACGAACCCGATGTGACGACGCCGAAACTGCGTGCGCTCTTTTTCCGAAAGGCCCGTCAGCTCCGTGTTGCCGACGGCGACGGTGCCGGCGTCGGGCCGGTCGATGCCGCTGATGAGATTCAACAGCGTGGACTTACCTGCCCCGCTGCGGCCCATCAGTACCGCGAAGGCGCCCTTCGCCACCGACAACTCCAGCCCTTCGAAGATGGCGCGCTCGGTGTCGCCCTCGCGGTAGGACTTCGAGAGATCGCGCACGCGCAGCATCGGGGCGTGGTCGCCGTCGGCCCGGCGGGGCGGGGCCACGCGGCCACTCGTTTCGGCAGAGGCGTTCATCCAGACAGAGCGGGTACTTCGGGAAACCGCGCCGGGGCGGCACCAGGTCGGCGCGCGGCGTTGCACTCGCAGGCGCGCTCGAAAGATTCGCTTCGGCACGTGCGGCGGGCGGCTTTCAATGAACGCTCACCCTACCAGACGCAATCGGGCGGCGAGCTCCGTCAGGACCGCGAAAAGCACCGCCGGCGCGCACTGCCTCGGGCGAGGCGCGCCCCCTTAGCGCTTGGCACGCGCGGTCAGAATACGCCTCAAACGTTTTCAAAACGCGGCAGGCGGGCGAGCGGTTCTCACCGGGTTCACGCCGCGCCTTCGTCCTCCGCCCCGCCGCCGGCCAGCAGGTAGAGCACGGCCATGCGCAGGGCCACGCCGTTGGTCACCTGGTCGAGAATAATGGCGCGCTCGTGGTCGACGACCTCGCTCTCCAGCTCTACGCCCCGGTTGACGGGGCCGGGGTGCATCACCAGCAGGCCGGGATGCGCGTCGAGGTGAGCGCGCGTGAGGCCGAAGTGGGCGTGGTACGCGCGCAGGCTCGGGAAAAGCGGTTCGTCCTGGCGCTCGAGCTGGATGCGCAGGGCCATCGCCACGTCGCAGCCGTCGAGCGCGTCGCCGAGCGCCGAGGTGGTGCGCACCCCCGGGAGCCCCGCCGGGTGCGACGGCAGCATCGTGGGCGGGCCGCAGAGCGTGACCTCCGCCCCCAGCGCGCGCAGGCCGAAGACGTTCGAGCGCGCCACGCGACTGTGCGCCACGTCTCCGATAATCGAGACGCGCAGCCCCTCGAAGGTCTCGAAGCGTTCGGCCATCGTCAGCAGATCCAGGAGCGCCTGGGTGGGATGTTCGTGCGCGCCGTCGCCCGCGCTGATGAGAGCCGCATCGAGGTGGCGCGCGAGGAAGTGCGGCGCCCCGGGCGAGGGATGGCGCAACACCACCAGATCCGTCTTCATCGCCTCAATGTTCTGCGCGGTGTCTTTGAGGGTTTCGCCCTTCGCCACCGACGAGCCGCTTTTCGAAAAACTCACCGTGGAAGCCGACAGCCGACTGGCCGCAAGCTGGAAGCTGAGCTTCGTGCGCGTGGAGGGCTCGAAAAAGAGCGTAGCGACGGTCGTCCCGCGCAGCGTGGGCACCTGCGGGATGGGCCGCTCGAGCACCTCCCGAAACCGCCGCGCCGTCTGAAGCACGAGCTGGATTTCCTCCGCGCCCCAGCCGGAAAGGCCCAGCAGGTGACGACGGTTGAGATTTTGGATTTTGGGTTGCGGGTTTTGGATTGACTCCTTGCTCATGGCGTTTCAAAATTGCGTCTGACGGCGCGCCCCGCCCGCCGATTACCAATTTTCAATGGTCAATCCAAACGCCTTCGCGGTCGTCCTCCTCGCTCAGGCGCACGTGCACCCGCTCCCCGGCGAGCGTAGAAACGGTGCGGCCCGTGATGTCGGGGCGAATGGGCAGCTCGCGCAGGCCGCGGTCAATCATCACGAGGAAGCGCACCGAGGCGGGGCGACCCATGTCCATCAGCGCGTCGAGGGCGGCGCGGCCCGTGCGCCCGGTGTAGATCACGTCGTCGACGAGCACGAGGTCGCGCCCGGTGATGTCGAACGGGATGCGCGTAGCCCGGATCGCACGAATCGCGCCCGCCGCCCCGCTGCCGCTGGCGCCGCCTGCCGCGCCCACATCGTCACGGTAGAGCGTGGCGTCGAGCGCACCGACGGGCACCTCTGCGCCTTCCGCCTCGCGAATCTTCCCCGAAAGCCGCCGCGCCAGGTGCACGCCCCGCCGCTGAACGCCGACGAGCGCCAGTCCGCGTCCTTCGCCGAAACGGCCTTCCGGGGAACCGGCGTTGTTACGGAGCTCTTCGTTGCGGAGCTCTTCCCCACCGGCGGGTACGTCCGGCGTGATGAGCTCGACGATCTGGCGCGCCATGCGGTCGAGCGTGCGCCCCAGGTCGCGCGCGCTCATCAGCCGAGTACCGGGCATGACGTTTTGGATTGGTGATTTTGGATTTTGGATGGCAACCGGAGAAGCAACGGAGTCCCGGCCACCGCCGCTGGCACAAAAAACTGAAGCAACGGCAAACATTCTACCGGTCGGCGGGTTTTCTGTTGTCGGTTTACAGTAGACCGTTCCCGATGCGCCCCACGCCCCGCTCTGCCACGTTCCCGTGCCCGACGCGACCGGCGACGCGACGCGCTTTCTGGACCCGGCGGCCCTCTCGCGCATCGAGTCGATGGAGATGCGCGCGCGGCTGATCGTCGAAGGCTTCATCACGGGCCTTCACAAAAGCCCCTATCACGGATTCAGCGTCGAGTTCGCCGAGCACCGCGCCTACACGCCCGGCGACGAGCTGCGCCACGTGGACTGGAAGGTTTACGCCAAGACGGACCGCTACTACGTCAAGCAGTACGAGGAGGAGACGAACCTGCGCAGCTACCTGGTGCTGGACACCAGCGCCTCAATGCACTACCGCCGCGCCGAGGAGCTCACGAAGCTGGAATACGGCGCGTACCTCGCCGCCGGCCTCGCCGCCCTGATGCTCCGCCAGCGTGACGCAGTGGGCCTCTTGGCCTTCGACGAGGAGGTCCACACCGCCCTGCGCCCGAAAGCCACGCCCGGTTACCTGCGTCGCCTGCTCGCCCAGCTCGAACGCCTCGCCCGGCGCGACGAGAGCGACGCCCCGAAGCGCACCGGCGCCGCCGAGGCCCTCGCGGAGGTGGCCGAGCGCATCCACCGCCGCTCGCTGATCGTGCTCGTGACGGACCTCTTCGAAAACGTCGGCCGGCATGACGACCTGCTCAAGGCGCTGCGCCGCCTGCGCCACCGGGGGCACGAGGTGGTCGTCTTCCACGTGCTCGAAGGCGCCACCGAACGCCGGTTCGCCTTCCCCGACGCCCCGATGGTCTTCCGCGACGCCGAGACGGGCGAGGAGGTGTCCCTGCGCCCCCAGGAAGTGCGCCAGCACTACCAGGAGGCCGCCGCCCATTTCTCTGAACGCTTCCGCCGCCGCTGCCTCGAGCACGACATCGACTTCGCCGAGTTGGACACCGGCACGCCCTACGACGAGGCGCTCACGGCCTATCTGGACAAGCGCGAGCGCCTCATCTGAGCGGGTTTGGCGTTTGGATTTCCGCCCAGCAACCGCGCCCACAGGACGAGAACCCCCTCCGCCCGCACGCCCCCACGCCCGCACCCCGGCGAACAAAGCGAGCCCATGCGCGACCGCGTCCGTGCCCTTGCTGACGACGTCTTCCCCGAAGTCGTGCGTCTGCGCCGAACGATCCACCGGCGTCCTGAGCTGGCCTTCGAGGAGCACGAAACCGCCCGGCTGGTGAAGGAGACGCTGGAGCCGCTCGACGGCATCCGGATTCGCGAGGGCGTGGCGGGTACGGGCCTGGTCGCCACGCTCGACGGCGAAAGGGACGGGCCGCCCTTTCTGCTCCGGGCCGACATGGACGCGCTGCCGATCACCGAGGCGACGGGCCGCGACTTCGCTTCCGAACACGACGGCGTGATGCACGCCTGCGGGCACGACGCGCACACCGCCTCGCTGCTGGGAGCAGCGATGATCCTGAGCGAGATGCGCGCGGATCTCGGCGGGACGGTGCGCCTGCTCTTTCAGCCCAGCGAGGAAAAACTGCCCGGCGGCGCAAAGGCCATGATCTCTGACGGCGCGCTTTCGGACAGTGACCACGGCCCCGCGCCTCAGGCCGTCTTCGGGCAGCACGTCGCGCCGGACCTCGAAAGCGGCCACATTGGCGTGCGCGGCGGCATGTACATGGCCTCCGCCGACGAGATCTACGTTCGCACTCGCGCCGAGGGCGGCCACGCCGCCAGCCCCCACGAACTGGAGGGCGACGCGGTGGTGGCTGCCGCCCGCGTGGTGACGGCGCTGCAAACCATCGTGAGCCGGCGGTGCCCGCCCGGCACCCCCAGCGTGCTGACCATCGGCAACGTGGACACGCCCGGCGGGGCGACGAACGTGATTCCCAAGACCGCGCGCCTGGAAGGCACCTTCCGCGCGATGGACGAGGACTGGCGCTTCCGCGCGCACAGGCTGGTCGAACGAACAGCCGTCCGCACTGCCGAGGCGCACGGCGCGGAGGCCGATGTGGACGTGAAAACCGGCTACCCGGCGCTCTACAACCACCCCGACGAAGCCCAGCTTGTGCGCGAGGCTGCGCGCGACTACGTGGGCCCCGACCGCACGGCCGACCTCGACCGCTGGTACGCCAGCGAAGATTTCGCGTACTACCTCCAGGAGCAACCCGGGGCGTTTTACCGCCTGGGAACGCGCGGCGACGGCGCCACGCACGGGCTGCACACCTCGCGCTTCGACATTGACGAAGAGGCACTGCGCACCGGCGCAGGCTTTCTGGCGTTCCTGGCACTCCGTTACGGGGCCGCCCACCGTTGACGCCCCGGTTAGGCGCAGTACTGCCCGCTCGTCGAGGAAGCTTTCTGACGCCGCTTCCTTGTATTTGGCACGATCGTAACAAATTTGACCTGCAACATTCGTGTATGTAGTCGAACCCATGCCCGTTGTTACGGTAGAGGAGCGCAGAAAAAGTTGCTTTGGTGGCTCGCACAGTTTATTATACGTTTTAGCCGCGCCCCACAGCGGGTCGGTTTTCGAAGCATTCGCGCTACGCATTCTCCACCTGTGTGAATGAGTTTTTCCGTGGATTCCCGGGTTGCTTTCGGGACGTCCCTTTGCGGCCTCCCTCCCCGTCCACGCAGCGCGTCTTCCGCACCTTTCCATCACCAATCACCCTCCCCGGCATGAACATGCCCACCCCCATCAACATGCTCACCCCCATCAAGAAGACGGTCAACCTCACCTTCACCCTCGTGCTTGGCGCATTCGTGACGCTGGGCCTCTCTGCCTGCGCCGAAGGCCAGACCGGCGACGGTGCCGACACGGCCGCGACCAATCAAGACACCGCGATGGCCGACACCGCGATGGCCGGCGGTCAGCAAGGCATGGGCCAGCAGCAAGGCGGCATGATGGAGGACTCCGTCTCGCTCCAGAACACCAATCGGATGCTCCAGCAGGGCGTCACGACGATGAGCACGCAGGCCGCTATTGAGAACATCGAGGGCTGGGAGCAGAAGCTCGAAAACCTCGATGCTTCGGGCCAAGTCCAGCAGGTTGCCTCGGACATGGTCAATACGCTCGGCGACCTCCGCAGCGCCCTCGAAGGCGGTGGCCAGCCGGACGCGCAGCAGGTCGGCCAGGCATTCCAGCAGTTGAACTCGCAGATGCAGAAGCTCATGCAGAACGCTTCGAGCCTGAATCTGCAAGACCAGCAGCAACAGCGCCTGCAGCAGTTGCAGAAATCCATCCAGCAGGCCTCTCAGGAGCTTGGCGGCGGAGGCGGAGGCGGCATGTAAACGCCTCTCTTCCATTCGGCAGGCGTCTTCCTCCACGTGAGGAGGCGTCTCTCGACCGCGCGTTAAGGCGAAAGGGACGGCCCCGGCCTCTGTGCTGGGGCCGTCCTTTTTTCGGGCCTCTTGCTTTTTCCCAGCTCCCGCCTCTTTTTCAACGGTCCCCTCTGGTGAAACGACCCCGCCCGGCCGGCGGGCCCTTTTTCCTGCAATTTCCGCTCCTCCCATGAAGCGTTTTCTCGTCAGGATTCCCCTCGCGTCCGCGCTTTTGCTCGGCGCGTTTGCGGCGCTGATCCTCTCCGCCTGCGCCGAAAGCCAGACCGGCGGCCCCACCGACACTACAGCCACCGCCGGCCAGCAGCAAGGCGGCCCTGTGCAACAAAGCGATGGAGCCATGCAGCAGGGCCGTCGCGGCAGCCGGCAGGGCGCCGTCACCGCGCAGAGCACCGTCACCCTGCTCAGGAAGGGCGTGCGCAACGTCGCCTCCAACCGGGCGGTGCAGAACATCAACGGGTGGCAGAAGAAGCTCCAGCAGCAAGGCGGTGCGGGGCAGTCACTTTCGCAGATCGACAGCACCCTCGGCGAGCTCAAGACCGAGCTGCTGGCCGACCGGATCGACGGGCCGGCCACGGGAGCGTTGCTCTCGAAGCTGGGGCAGCAGACCACGCAGGCCGCGCAGGACACCTCCGGCTCCACCGCGCAGCAGCTCCGGCAGCTCGGCCAGCTTCTTACGCAGGCAGGCAACCAGATGCCAACCAGATGACCGGTGGCGGCTCGTGAGTGAACGCGGGAAAAGAGCCGTCCAGCTTCGTACGGAGCGGCCGTTCCTATGCGTCCTATGCGGCGTTTTCGCTGCCCTCAGCGGCGGGCGCCTCTGAGGCGGGCGACCGGCCGTTGCCGTCGGGGCGTGCGGCTACCTCCTCGGGCGGGGCTTCGCGATAGACGGCGCGGCCCTCCAGCACCTCTTTTTCGGCCAGCGCCTTCTCGCGCTCGCGCTTCTTCCACTGCTGAACCAAGACCTGCTCTTTGACCATCTCCAGCGCCTCGATGACTGCCCCGCGCGTCACGTCTTCGAGGTCTTCGCTGCCCTCCTGCAAGATCGTGTTGACCGAAATCTCGGCCACCTGGTTGAGCACCGGGTTGTTTTCGGAGGCCCCGAGGTCTTCGATCATGCCATTGATGACGTGGAAGGTGATGTCGCTGATGGCGCGTTCGAGAAGCACGCTCAGGCGCTTGCCCACCACCGGCACCTGCGCGATGCGACCGATCTCTTCATTTTGCTCGACGGCCTCGGCGATGCGGCGCTCCACGTACTGCTCCGCGTCGTGGCGGTAGAGCGCGTAGGTGCGGCCCGTCGCCTCCTGGAGCCGCTCGGAGGCGGCGGCCACCAGCAGCTCGCGCCTCGGCTCGACGACCTCTTTCAGAATACGCTCAACGACAGGATTGCCCTGCTCGACCTCGCCCTGTAGGTCCGTCAGCACGTTGGCGACAACACGGTCGGAGATTTCCTCCGTCAAAACTCCCCGGTACTTGTCGGCGGTGCGGTACAGACTCGTTTTTTTGAGGTCGATGAGCTCGAGGCGCTGCATTTTGAACACCATCGAGACGACGCGCAGGACGCGAAAGAAGCGAAACGAGGCCACCGGGATGCACCCGAGCACGTCGTACCAGTGGATGAAGGGGTAGAAAAACCAGCGGTGGTAGCGCCGCTCGATGATCGCCGCGATCCACTGCCCCACAAGCTCCACGAAAAAGATCGCCACGAAGGCGAGGTCGATCCAGAAGAAGTGCTCGTGGATGGTGTTTTCATAGAAGCGGTAGAACGCCGGCCACGCGCCTTCCAGAAAGCCGCGCAGGGGCGTGCCCACGTAGATCCACTCAAAGAGGATGAGCGCCAGGTTGGCAATGATGAGCGCGAGCATGGCCACGTCGAGCGCGAAGAGCGCCGAGTCGCGGTCCTTACGGAGTTTGGCCATCGGCTGGGGGGGGCGACGGAAGAAGGCAGTGCTCCGCTCAACGTAACCACTGCGCGGCAGAGCGTTTAGCGGCGCTCGTGCGGCCTTCGCCGGACGGCAGACCGTGGACGCCAGGGCGCAAACAGAAAAAAACGCCCCGGCCCCCTGCGGCGCCGAAGCGTTTACCAAAAGCAGCGTTGTACTGAGATGAGCGCCTTCAGGCGGCCGGAGCGTTGACGGCTTCTACGCGCGAGACTTCCGGCACGCTACGCTTCAGGGCTTGCTCGATCCCGGCGCGGAGCGTCATCGTGCTCATCGGGCAGGAGCCGCACGCGCCCAGCAGCTCCAGCTCCACCACGTTGTCGGGGGTGACGTTGAGCAGACGCACCGAGCCTCCGTCCGCCATCAGATAGGGGCGGATCGTGTCGAGGGCGTCTTCGATCTGGCCGTGCATAGCGTCGTCGTCTTGCGTGGCCGTTGCGTCGTCAGGCATCGGGGAGGCGCGGCGGAAGCGAGGGAGAGCGGGCGTCTATGCTTCCCCCTACGGAGCAGAGTGGGAAAAGATCGGCGCGAAGGGCTCGGGGCGCGTTTTTCAAAGGACGCCCTGTGCCTCCCCCCTCAGCGGTAGAGAATCTCCGTTTTCTGCGTTGGGTCGTGCTCGGCGTTGCGGAGGGCCACCTGCTCGACGGTGCGCTCGCCGATCTGGTCGAACGCCTGGGCCGACGGGCTCTCGGGGTAGGACCGGACGACGGGCAGGCCGTCGTCGCTGGTTTCGCGCACCTTCTGCTCGATGGGCACCTCGCCGAGGAACGGCACGTCCAGCTCGGCGGCGAGGTCCTGCGCCCCCCCGCGCCCGAAGAGGTCGTACTTGCGGTCCGGCCGGTCCGGCGGCGTGAAGTAGGCCATGTTCTCGACCATACCGACGGTCGGCACGTCCACTTTTTCGAACATGGCCACGCCCTTGCGCGCGTCCGAGAGAGCCACCGGCTGGGGCGTGGACACGATGATCGCGCCGGTGAGCGGGATCGTCTGCACGATGGTGAGCTGGATGTCGCCCGTGCCGGGTGGGAGGTCGAGGATGAGGTACTCCAGCTCTCCCCAAGCCACGTCGCCGAGGAACTGCTTAACGGCGTTCGAGACCATCGGGCCGCGCCAGATGACCGCCTTCTCGGGGTCGACCATGAAGCCCATCGAGAGGATCTTGACGCCGTGCGCCTCAATGGGCACGATCTGCCGCTCGCTGTTGACGCGCGGCTTGTGCCCCTCCTTGCCGAACATGCGTGGAATGGACGGGCCGTAGATGTCGGTGTCCACCAGCCCTACGTCGTAGCCGTCTTCCGCAAGCGCCACCGCGAGGTTGGCCGCGACGGTGCTCTTGCCCACGCCCCCCTTCCCGCTGGCGACGGCGACGGTGTTCTGCACGTCCGTCAGGGGCTGTTCTTCTTTTTCCTCCCCGCCCCCGCCGCTGACGCCGATGTCGTCGCCGAGGGAGATCATCTCGCTGTCCATCTCGATCTCCACATCCAGCTCCCGCCCGATCTCCTCGTGCAACACGCGCGTGCAGGCTTCCTCGACCTGATCGGCGAAAGCCGTGCCCGGCTCCTTGAGGACGAGCGTGAAGCTGGCGCGCCCGTCCTCGACTTCGAGGTTTTTCACCATGTCGAGGCGGACGATGTTCTTGCCCCGGTCGGGGTGCTCGATCTTGCGGAGGGCCTGAAGGACAGCTTCGCGCGTGGCCATAGCGGGGAAAGTGCAGGAAGCGGAAGCGATCACCCCCGCGTTTTACGCAGGGACTGCTCGAAAGCGTGTCGTGCTCGAAAGCGTGTCGTGCGGGGGCGGCAACTTTCGTCCACGAAAAGCCGGCCGCCCGTGGTCCGCCGTCCGCCGGCGAATCCCGCAGGATTCACGCGCCCAGCACGTCTTCGACGGCCTCGATGAACGCCTCCGCGCGGCTGACGAGGTCTTCGGCGTCCTCGGCCGTGAACTCGGGAAACGCCTCGCAGTCGGCGTCGATGCGTTCTTCGCGGAGCTCGGCGAGGGTCCGAGCTTTTGCTTTTTCATGACGGTCTCGCCAACGAGCCGCTTGCCCGGCGGGGTTCTCCCTCCTCGCGCTCGCCCAGCCGCACGGCCCACCAGTCGCCTTCAGTGGCTTCCTGCTGGGGAGCAAGGCCCTGCGCGGCGGCGCACTCGCGGAGGGCCGCACGGTCGCTTTTCAGCAGGCCCGACAGGATGACGTGTCCACCGGGCGCGAGTTTTTTGCGAAAGGCCGGAAGCAAGTCCAGCAGCGCGCTGCGGTTGATGTTGGCGAGGATGAGGGCGAAGCCATCTTCGTCGGGCGCCGCCTCGGCGAGCGGCCCGGCGCGCAGGTCCACGCGGGCGGTGGCCCCATTGCGGGCGAGGTTCTCGCGGGCGTTTTCGAGCACGCGCGCGTCGGCGTCGAAAGCCACCACGCGGGCGGCCCCCAGGCGCACGGCGGCGAGGGCGAGCACACCGGTGCCCGTGCCGGCGTCCAAGACGCGCCCGTTGCTGGGAGCGGGGCGGGCCAGCAGGTGCAGGGCCAGGCGCGTGGATTCATGGTGGCCGGTGCCGAAGCTCATCTGCGGGTCAATCCGCAGCACCCAGCGCGGGTCGCAGTCGGGGGGCGCCTCGGTGCCGGTCGGCGCGATGACGAACGGGCCGGCCCGGACGGGCGCGAGGCGCTCTTCCCAGACGGCATTCCAGTTTTTCGCCGTCACGGGCCAGGGCCGGGCACGTAGGCGCGCAGGCACTCATCTTCCTGCCAGAAACGCTCGAAGCCCAGCAGCTCCAGCGTGGCGATCAGGCGGGCGTGTCGCTCCTGCTCGGCCGGGAGCACCAGTTCGAGCGTGTCGGGAGGGGTATCTTCTTCGATGTGTGGCAGGCAGAGGGGAGGCGTAACAAAAGGCGAGCGCGTTCGGTAGAACGGAAATGTTGGTGAAAGGATCATCTGCATCTGGAAGCGACGCTCCAGCCCCGCCACGCCTGTTTCTTCCTCGCCCCGAGACCTATGACGCCCCGATGTGGAAGCGCTCATCCATCAACGCCGCTCGGGCGGGCTGTGCGTGCCGCGCCACCTCATGGATCAAACCACAATGGATCAAACCACACCTGCTGGGGGGCGTCAACGAAGTGCGCCTGACGAGGTGCCGCAACGGGGCGAGTTGAAGGTTGAAAGTTCGTCAGCCCGAAGAGAAACGTTCAAATGCTGACGTTCAAATGCTGACTTTCACTCTACAACTCCCGTATACAGCGACGCGATGCCGAAGGGAACGAGCGGGCACCACCGCCCCCGGCGGAAGCCCGCGTGGCGCATTCGGCGCAGGAAGGCCGGGCCGTCGGGGAAGGCTTCGACGGAAGCGGGCAGGTAGTGGTACGCGCCCGCGTCGCCGGACACGAGCCGCCCCACGCGCGGAAGCACGTGATGCGCGTAGAAGTCATAAAGCTGTCGAAAGACCGGCGCGCGCGGCCGGCTGAATTCCAACACCACGACCGCCCCGCCGGGGCGGACGACGCGCCGCAATTCGCGGAGCCCCGCCCCGAGGTCTTCGAAGTTGCGCACGCCGAAGGCCACAAGCGCCCCGTCGAAGGCGTCGCCTGCGGATGAGAGATCCGTCGCGTCGCCGCGCTCCAGCCGGACTCGCCCGTCCAAGTCGCGCCGACGCACCTTCGCCCGCCCCCGGCCCAGCATCTTCGCGGCCAGGTCCACGCCGACCACCTCGGCGCTGGGGAACGCCTCCGCCGCACGAATCGCCAGGTCGGCCGTGCCGGTGGCCGCGTCGAGCAGGCGCCCCGGTGCACGGCCCTCGGGGAGCGCCCGGCGCAACGCCGCGACGGCCCGGCGCCGCCACCAGCGGTCCATGCCGAAGCTCAAGACTCGGTTCAGCAGGTCGTAGCGCGGGGCGATGCGGTCAAACATCGCTTCGATGGCGCGCTCCTTTCCCTCCACCTCGCCGATGGGCGGCACCTGCGACGATTGTCGATGATCTGCCAACGGCTTGGCCCATTACCTCTGAAAAACCGTTCCTCCTTCAGCTCAACACCTGCGTGAGCTTCAAGAGCTCGTAGTCGATGCTCTTTTTGCGCCGGCCGACCCCGCGCAGGCCCGTCAGCTTCAGCTCACCGTTCACCAGGCCCACCATGACGCTGTCGTGGCCGTCGATCAGCGCATCCACGGCGGCGGCACCGAGGCGGCTGGCCAGGACGCGGTCGCGCGCGGTGGGCGCCCCGCCGCGCTGGGTGTGGCCCAGGATGCACACGCGCAGGTCGATCTCATCGAAGGAGCCGTCGGACTGGAGCTCGCGCTTGAGCTTCTCGGCCCCGCCGAGCTCGTCGCCCTCGGCAACCACGACGATCGAGGAACGCGTCTGCGCGGTCATCAGCGAGTGGATGCGCTCCTTAATCTCATTCATGTTCGTGACGGTCTCGGGGATCAAGACCAGCTCGGCTCCGCCTCCGATGCCGCTGTTGAGCGCGATAAAGCCCGCGTCGCGGCCCATCACCTCCACCAGAAAGAGGCGGTCGTGCGCGTCGGCGGTGTCGCGAATACGGTCGATGTTCTCGATGGCCGTATTCAGCGCCGAGTCGTAGCCGATGGTCTCGTCGGTGCCGTAGAGGTCGTTGTCGATGGTGCCGGGGCAGCCGATGATGGGCACGTCGTGCTCGTCGTGGAAGAGCGCCCCGCCGGCGAAGGTACCGTCCCCGCCGATGGCCACGAGCGCGTCGAGCCCAGCCTCCTCGACGTGGCAGGCAGCCTGTTGGCGCCCCTCTTCCCCGAAGAAGCGCGGCGAACGGGCGCTTTTGAGAATCGTCCCCCCCGTCTGCACGATGTTCGAAACGGAGCGCCCGTCCATTTTCACGAAGTCGCCCTCGATGAGCCCCTCGTACCCGCGCCGGATGCCCCACACGCCCAGGTCGTGCGCGATGGCGGTGCGGGTGACGGCGCGCACGCAGGCGTTCATGCCGGGCGCGTCGCCTCCGCTGGTGAAGATGCCGAGACGGCGAATCGAGCGCATGGAAGATTGGGAATTGGGAGCTGGAGAATGGGCCTCAGCGGCTGCCGGCGCTGCTTTCAGCGGCGCGCCCGTCCGCGCTGCCTTCGCCGAAGACCGGGCGCGCGACAATGATGCCCGTCTGGCTGTCCACGCCCTGCACGTACGCCTGGAGATTGGGCGAGATCTTGACGCCGCCGCTGGTGGAGGCATGCAGGAGGCCCGTCGTGTCGGACTTGCCGCCGGGATTGCTTTTGTAGACGAGGCCGGTGTGCGTCACGTCGAGCCCCTCGACGTCGGTGGACGTGGAAATCAGGTCGCCGGCCTTCAGCTTCGGGTAGGCAGCGCGGATGCTGTCCTGCGGGATGAAGCGGTAGCTCGTCGTGCGCGTGAGGCGCTTCTCGACCTGCTGGATGCACTGGTAGAGGCTGTCGCTTTTGAGCTGCGGGTACTCGCCGCGATGGGCGCTCATGAAGCCGTACTGGAAGCCGGGCCGCCGCCGCCCGCCGATTTCCTCGGTCACGTTGCGCAAAATGCCCCTCTCCTCGGCTTGCTTGACGAACTCGGTGTAGTAGTGCATCCGGTTGCAGTAGCCCACCTCGCCGTCCCGGTAGCGGAGCCGGCGCGTGTAGTTTTTGTATTTTTCGTAAGTCGGGGAGCCGCTTTTCACCGCGCGCGCCATCGCCAGCACGGCTTCGTCGAAGGTAAAGCAGTCGAAGCCGTCGAGGCGGCAGACGAGCTGCTCGGGCGGGTCTTGCCCGAGCGTCTGGTCGAGCGGCTTGATGAGGTACGGCCGCCCGAGGAACTGCCGCCCCAGCGCCTGCACGACTTCGCCGACGGGCTGCTCCGCGAGATTGTGCTGCTGCGCCCGCTGCACGATGGCCTGGAAGCGCGCCCGCGTGGCGCTGTCAGGCGGGATGTCGGCCACGTCGACCGAATCGGCCGGCGGCATCGTCGGGGCGGAAGGCGACGGTCCTGTCGTGACGTCGGTGCTGTCGGCGCCCGTCCGGGCAGCGTCGCCTGCGCATCCGCCTGCGACGACGAGGGGGGCGACCAGGCCCGCCAGCAGGACGGCAAGCGGAAAGCGATGGGGCGAGCGAAACGGGTTCACAGGCGGCCGGCGGTTTGCGAAGGGGGCGATTCAATCGGGCGCGTCCACACCCGTGAGAGACGCCGCGCGGGGGGAGTCTGTTTCGTACGCTTCGCTACTGGCGTCGTCGCTGGAGGCGTCGCCATCCTGCCACGTCACGCCCGGGGCGCGGAGGGCCTCGGCAAGGCGGCGGTGGTACTCTGCGCGGGGAATCTCGGTCCCACCGAACTGCTCGAGGTGCGCGTTGCCGTACTGCGTATCGAGCAGGCGGTAGCCCCGCCGCCGCAACCGGCGCACCAGATGCACGAGCGCAACCTTCGAGGCATTGGATTTTCGATAAAACATGGATTCCCCGAAAAAGGCCCCGCCGAGGGCCACGCCGTAGAGCCCGCCGGCCAGCACCCCGTCGTCGGTCCACGCCTCCACGCTGTGGGCAGGGCCGGCGCGGTGGAGAGCCCGGTAGGCCCGCTGGATGCGCGGCGTGATCCAGGTGCGCTCGCGGTCGGCGCAGCCGGCGATGACGCGCTCGAATGCCTCGTCGAAGGTCACGCAAAAGCGGCCCTGCCGCACCAGGCGGGCGAGACTGGAAGGCACGTGGAAGCGCTCCCCGAGCGGGAGGATGCCGCGCGGATCGGGCGCGTACCAGCGCACCGCGCCCGTGCGGCCGTCGCCCATCGGGAAAGCGCCCGCGCAGTAGGCGCGCACGAGGCCCTCCGGCGTCAGGTCCAGGCTGGGGGAAGGCATCGCCATGCGCGTGCGTCTTCTTCGTGTGAGGCCTCAAAGATCTTCTACCAAGGATCTTCTACCGACGTCCCCTTTTCGCCTTTCTCTCGTTCCCGTTTGTTTTGTACCTTTTTTTCCGCGTGTAGTTCACCCGTTGCCCGCTTTTTGCGATGCCTGCCGTCCGCGACGACGCCTCCTCCGAAGATCTCGAATCCTCCGGCGGCACGCCCTACCGCGCGCTTCTGTCCGGCGGGCCGTCGTTCGACCTCACGCTCCGCGAGGAGAGCGGCGCGCTCGTCCTCCAAGCCGTCACCAGCGACGACGAAGACGACGCCCCGCGCGAGGAGGTCACGTATCGCTTCGAGCAAACGGGCACCGGGCACACCCTCCTGGTGGCCAACGGGCGAAGCGTGCCGGTGACACTCACCGAAGCGGGGGCGGACGAGGTGCGCGTCACGATCGGCGGGCGCACCCAGACGGTGAAGGTGAAGGGCGAGACGGCGCTGCTGCTGGAACGCTTCGGCATCGCCGAGGGCGCCGGCGCGGGCGAGGCGGAGGTGCGCGCCCCCATGCCGGGCCTCGTCGTGCGCGTGCTGGTGAGCGAAGGCGACGAAGTGGACGAGGGCGACGGCCTGCTGGTGCTGGAGGCGATGAAGATGGAAAACGAACTGCGCGCCCCCGCCGCCGGCACCGTCGCGGCCCTGCACGCCGAGGAGGGGACCTCCGCCGACAAAGGCGCAGTGCTGGTGGAGATTGCGTAGAGAGCGGGCAGGAGAAAGGGAGCGCGGGAGCGGAGACGATGTCAGCAAGTTGCAACGCAGAAATGGAAGACCGCTCGCGCCCTCCCCCGCATGCCCCCCCGTCTCCTCGCACCCTCGTTACCGGCGCGACAGGGTTTATCGGATCGGTGCTGGTACGGCAGCTCGTGGAGAATGGGCGCGCGGTGCGCATCTTCCGGCGACCCTCCTCGCAGATGGATCTCCTGGAGCGCGAGGGCGTGGCCGGGCTGGTGGGGCCAGGCCGCCGCGCCTCGCGCCGAACGCTGCGCCGCGTCAACGTGGAGGGCACGGCCAACGTCGTCAATGCCGCGCTGGCGGCCGAGCCGGGCCCCGAGCGGCTGGTCTTCACCTCCAGCATTGCTGCGCTGGGCCCCCCCGCCCCCGACGCGCGCGGCGACGGCGCCCCGCTCGTCGACGAGACGGCGACCTGGGCGCACGCCGGGCGCTCGCCCCGCCCCTACGCCCGCTCGAAGCGCGACGCCGAGCGCCAGGTGCATCGCGGCCTCGCCGAGGGCCTCACGGGCGCAGTGATTGTGAATCCGGCTCTGGTGTTTGGGCTGGGGCGCGCGGGCGAGGGCACGCGCCGCCTGGTGGACCTCGCGCGCCGGGGCTACCTCTTCGCCGCCCCGCCTGGCGCGACCTGCGTTGCGGACGTAGAGGACGTGGCCGCCGGGCACCGCCGCGCCATGCGCCACGGTGAGGCGGGCCGTCGCTACCTGCTGGGCAGCGAAAACGTGTCCTGGCGCGCGCTCTTCGCCACCCTGGCCCGCGCCTTCGGGCAGAAACCGCCGCGCTTCACGCTGCCGCCGGCGCTCCTGAAGGCCGCCGGAGCTGCCGCCGGTGCGCTCTCGGTGCTCACGCGCACCGCGCCGCTCTTCTCGCGGCAAGCCGCGCGCGGCCTCATCGCCTCATACGGCTATGCCAACCGCCGCGCCCGCGAGGAGCTGGGCTGCCGCTTCCGCCCCTTCGCCGAGACGGCCCAGCGGCTGGCTGCGGTGTCGTAAAGCTCGCGTGCTTTCTCGCGCTCGTGCTCTCGAACTTTCTCCTCGTCGAGCTCGATCTGCTTTTTGTGCTTGCCCTGCTGGTGGGGCGTGCGCCCGGGGTCGGTGCCCACGCTGGGCTTGGGGGCTTCGCTCTCCTCGTCGGGTATCGTCGGGGGGAAGAGGGGAGGCCTTCTGCAATGAAAACGGCTGGGCCGGTCGTTTGCTAAGGCGCCCTTCACCAAGCGCGCCGTGATCCGCTTTCACCGGGTCCCTGTATGGTGATGAGGTCGATGTAGCGACGCCCGCGCGGAGCCAGCGTGCAATTGGGCGTCGCCCCCTTGAGGTGCTCGTACGTCAAGTGCATGCACGAGACGCCGTCCGGTACCTCCGGCGGGGCGCTCATCGTCACCGTCGGCCCTGAGAGCTCGCGCGAGTAGGGCTCCACCTTCAGCGGAAAGCCCCCGCGCGTGAAGCTCATCTCCCAGGACGGCGCGCTGGCGGCGACTGTGGAGTCCCCCACTGAGGGGCGCATCCAAGGGTAGCGGCGCAGCACGTCGAGCGGCCCATTGCGCGGGAAGGCGATTTTGTAATACGGGTCCAGGCCCGTGAGGAACTTCGCCGGAGTCAGGTCCGGGTCGTCGCGGAGGGCCTCGAGATAGCTCGCCGGGTCGAAGCCGCGCATGTTGAGCCCGCTGTACACCCCGTGCGGGTTGCCGCCGAAGTGCTTATCGATCCACTGCTGGAAGTGGTCGTTAATGAGCACGTTCAACTCGAAGTGCATGTGTGCACGTTGTTTGTCGAGGCCGGCCCCGGTGTAGCCCATACGCCCCAGCGGGGCGCCCTGCCGCACGCGCTCGCCCGTCTCGACGTACGGCTCGGAGAGGTGGGCGTAGAGCGAGTAGTAGGGCGTTCCCTTCCACTCATGCTCTACGACCACGTACTTGCCGTAGTTGGAAGCCGGCGCGCTTTCGTTGATGTAGGCGACCGTGCCGTCGTCGGTGGCGCGCACCGTGTCTCTCGGCTCGCCTCGTCCGTCGCGCTGGGTGGCTCGAATGTCGATTCCTTCGTGAAAGCGCGTGTAGACGACCCCCATCTCTTCGGTGCGCACCGGCGTGCGCACGAAGCCATACTGGCCCGCCTCCCACGGCTGCGAAGACTGGCCCTCGAAGTGGCGGTTGACGTACTGGTAAAACTGGGGCGCGCCGTTCTCCTTGAAAAGCGCCACGTTGTCGGTAGGCAGGCGCAGCGGACCGGCCCAGACGGTGGCCGGGCGGTCGTTGCGCCCGACGGCCTCCTCCTCGACGACCTCCTCGACGGCCTCGCGGGCCTCCTCGGGGCTGCCGCCTGCGCTCAGCGCGAAGCCCGCTGCCAGCAAGCCCAGCACGATGAAAAGCGCGAGCCCCGCCGCGACTGCGCGACTCCATTCGCCGTCCAGGCTCAGAAAATTCATGGGGCGTCGAGCAGAGAAATGAGAACACGGGCTACACAAGACGAGGCGTCGGCAGCGCGGGTTCGCCTCGTCGGAAAGCCGTAACACCTACGCGGGGATTCGGCTCTTTCTTTCGAGAGCTTTTTCTTTCGAGAAACGCCCGGCTCATCCCCCGCATTCACGAAAACGGCCGACTCGTTCCATCGCCGCTCACGCTCCGCCTCGTGCCCGTCGCGCGCCGTTTTTCTATCGGTCGGCTCGTATCGTCCCCGTTCTTTCTGGGAATCGGAGCGCTGCTGGCGCTGCTGCCGGCGGGTCCCGCCCCGCACCGCACTGCCGATGGACAGGCTCTTTCCAAGGTGCGCACGATTCCGCTGGCCGGCCCGGTGGCCGATTCCCAAGCGGAAATCAGCGGGCTGGCCGGGCGTGGCGACACGTTGTTTTTGCTCCCGCAGCACCCGTTTCGGATGGCGGCGGGCCGCGCCGAGCACGGCCTGCTCTACGCGCTCCCGAAGACGCAGCTCCGCGCGTTTCTGGCAGGACGAAGCGAGGGGCCGCTTCGCCCGCGCCCAGTCCCGCTGGTGGCGCCCCGGCTGCGGGAGCGCTCGCCGGTGTATCAGGGCTGCGAGGCGCTGGCCTTCGGGGATGGCGCCTACCTTACCACCGAGGCGGTAGCCGACGCCGGAACGGGCGCCATGCGAGGGTTTCTCTTTAAAGGAGACTTGCAAGAAGACACGCTCCGCCTGAACGAGCGTCGCCGCGTTACGCTGCCGCCGCAGACGAGCACGCACAACATGGCCTACGAAGCGCTTTTGGTCCGGCCGCGCCGCGTCTTGGTGTTCTACGAAGCCAACGGGCGCAACGTGAACCCGCAGCCGCTTGCAGCGGCCTTTTCACCGGCCCTGCGGATGCTGCGCCCCCTCGCCTTTCCCCCTTTGGAATACCGCCTCACCGACGCCACAGCCCCGAACGCCGGGGGGCGCTTCTGGGCCACAAACTACTTTTTCCCCGGCGAGCGCGAGAAGCTCGATCCCGCTGCCGATCCGCTTGCGGCTTCGAATGGCAGCACCAGCCGCCACGCGCCGCGCGGCCCCGTGGAACGGCTCGTCGAGTTTCGGGTGAAGAGACGGGGCATCGAGCGCACCGCCACCCCGCCGCTACGCCTTTCCGCCCGGCCCGGCGCGCCGCGCAACTGGGAAGGCGTGGCGCGCCTCCGAACCGACGCGCGCGGCGACGGCTTCCTGCTCGCCACCGACCAGTACCCCCGTACCCTCCTCGCCTTCGTCGCGGCCTCGGGTGGGGAATCGTAGACGAGGAGATCGCCGGACGTCTTCGAATCGCCGGACGTCTTCGAATCGCCGGCGCGTTGCTCCGAGAATCACGGCCTCACGCCACGAGTCCCCACAGCGCCGGCACGAGCGCCCCACCGAGTGCGGTGCTGGCGACAGCGTGCAGGCGTAACCGGTCGAGGCGGCGATGCGCCCTGCTTTGTTCGGCGCCGGCGAGCTCCGTCGCTTCGTAGACGCCGCCCCCGACCTCGCAACGCGGTAGGAAGTCCATCGCCATGTGCAGAAAAATCCCGGCGGCGAAGCCGGAAACGAACGCGTTCAACGTCGGATTCGCCGGTAGCGCCAGCAGCCCCGCTGGCAGTGCCGTCAGGCCCACGGCGGCGGCGGGCACCAGGAGCACCCCGGCCGGGCGTTTCCGGCGAGCCAGACGACATGCGGCGGCGTAGCCGGCGGGCCCTTTGTGCGAGACGATGGCCAGTCCCAGGAGCACTCCCAGCGCGGGCATATTCCTGTAGACGACCCCGATAACCGCGCCCGCCGCCAGCGCGTGCGCCGTCAGTTCTACGACGCTCGGATCCAGCAGCAGACCATCTCGGTGCGTCAGCCGGTGGCCGGCGGTGTGCACGCCGAAGCCGGCAACGAGCCCGACGGCCACGCCGAAGCCGCCGGCTGTGGCGGCGTATTCGATAGCCGGGGGCACCAGGAAGATCGCGCAACTCGTCATCATGGCCCCGCTGGCGAGGCCGTAGCTCCAAACGAGACCGCGCGCATGGCCGCTGGACGCGCTGCGGCCCAGCCACGCGCCTCCGCCCATCGCCGCAAAGGCCGTCCACGCGATACCCAGCAGCTTCCAGAGCCCCGCAGCGACGCCCATGCCGGAAAGCACCACGAGCAGCATCGTGGCTGCCGCTCC
>PXTS01000002.1 GCA_003022485.1 Bacteroidetes bacterium QS_8_68_28 | reverse complement strand
TCCCCCGCCGCGCCCGCCTTCTTCGCCCCCGAGCATCATCATGTTGCGCATCTTGATCTCGGTGGAGTAGCGCGTGTTGCCGTCGCGGTCTTCCCAGGTGCTGGTCTGGAGAGAGCCTTCGCAGTAAATGCGCGAGCCTTTCACGAGGTACTCGTCGCAGACCTCCGCGAGGCGCTCCCAGGCGACGATGTCGTGCCACTCGGTGCGCTCAACGAGCTCGCCGTCGCGGTTGGTGTACGACTCGTCGGTGGCGAGGCGCAGATTGCAGACGGCCGTGCCGCTGCCAGTGTAGTTGAGTTCGGGGTCCTGCCCGAGATTGCCGATGAGCATGACCTTGTTGACGCCGCGTGCCATAGTGGTTCACCTTCTGGTGGATGGAGAGGAATGCGAATGTGTGGAAAACCCGCCAGCGGCTCGGAAGAGCCCCAGCGTTGCTGCCATAGACACATGCACTTCGCAAACATAACGTCGAAGCGCGAAAGAAACATACAGTCCGCCGGTGACAACTGTGTGTCACCGGTAAGGAGGAAAAAACAAAATCCGCGTACCGAGGTTGGGAAACATCCACGCTTTTCCCTGCCGTGCCCTGCCGAATGCCCGATTCGTCCCCCGCCGAGGCGCCGGTCCACGAAGCCCCGTTCCGCCCGTCCGACGCGCTCACCGAGGCGTTTGCCGATTTCGTGGCCGTCGTGCGCCGGCTCCGCCGCGACTGCCCGTGGGACCGCGAGCAGACGCACGCCTCCACGCGCGCCCTCACGCTGGAGGAGGCCTACGAGGTTGCTGATGCCATCGACGCGGAAGACTGGGAGGCGCTGGAGGGCGAGCTGGGAGACTTGCTGCTGCACGGGCTCTTTCACAGCCGCATCGCCGAGGAGGCCGGTCGCTTCACGCTCGAGGACGTGCTCCGCCGCGAGACGCGCAAGCTCGTCCGCCGCCACCCGCACGTCTTCGGCGAAGAAGCCGCCACCGACGTCGCCGCCACCGACGTCGAGGAGGTGAAAGCGACCTGGGAAGCCGTCAAGCGCGCCGAGCGCGAGGAAAAGGGAGAAGACGAAGAGGCCTCCGCGCTCGACGAGGTGCCCGAGGCGCTCCCGGCGCTCCTGAAGGCCGCGCGCGTCCAGCAGAAGGCCGCCGGGGCGGGCTTCGATTTTGCCACGTGCTCCGCCTCGTGGGCAAAGGTGGAGGAGGAGCTACGCGAGTTCCGCGCCACCGAAGGGGCCTCCCCGAAAGCGCGCGAGGAGGAACTGGGAGACCTGCTCTTCGCCCTCACCGCCTACGCGCGCCGCGAGGATCTCGGGGCCGAAGACGCCCTGCGCAACGCGACCGCGAAGTTCGCCCGCCGCTTCCGCGAGGTTGAGGAGCAGACCGACGAGGACGCCACGCGCGAGGAAATGAAGCAACGCTGGGAAGAAGAGAAGCGCTCGTAGAAGCGCTCGGTCGTCCAGGCGCGCACGTCGGCATCGGTCATGACGAATTGCAAATTGAGAATTGAATATCGAAGGGGGGAGGGGCACGTGTCCCCGCAGACAACAAGCGGCCCGGTTGCTCGTTGTCTCTACGGCGGTGGCGAACGTTCCCGTTGCGGGGAGCGGGCAATCTGCAATTCCCGGTTTTCGATTCCCGATCGCGTGCACACTGTTCTCGACGCCATCGCCACGGGGAACCCGCCCACGCGTTGTCGCCAGGAGGAGGCCGCGCGCTTCATGCAGCAGGTCGAGGGGTCGCCCGAGGCGCTTCGCAAGCGCCTGCCCGCCATTTACGAAAAGACGGGCATCGACTACCGCTACTCGGCGGTCGAGGACTACGCCCGCGCTCCTGAGGACTTCACGTTCTACCCCCGGCACTGGGACGGCGACCCACCCACTACCGCCGAGCGCAACCAGAAGTACCGCGAGGTGGCTCCCGGGCTGGCCGAGCGTGTGGCATCGGAGGCCCTTGCCGAAAGCGGCCACGCGCCCGCGGAGGTCACGCACCTGATCGCCGTGAGCTGCACGGGTTTTTTCGCCCCGGGCCTCGACGTGGAACTCGTCAAGCGCCTCGGGCTGCCGCGCGATACGCAGCGCACGCTGATCGGCTTCATGGGCTGCTACGCGGCGTTCAACGCCATGCGCGCGGCCCACCACGTCTGCCAGCACCAAGAGAATGCGCGCGTGCTGGTCGTGTGCGTGGAACTGTGCACGCTACACTTCCAGATCAGCCAGACGATCCGGTCGGCGGCGGTGAACGCGCTCTTTTCGGACGGGGCCGCTGCGGCCGTGTTTTCGGCGCGGAAAGATGACGAAGCGCGTGGACGGCTCGCCTACGCCGGCGGGCACACGCTGCTGGACGACGACTCGGGCGGGGAGATGACCTGGGACATCGGCGACACAGGCTTTTTGATGGGCCTCACCGCGCGCGTGCCGAAAGTCATCGCCGGTCACCTGCCGGGCTACCTCGACGCGCTTTTGCCTGCGGAAATCTCGCGCGGGGAGGTGGACTTCTGGGCGATTCATCCCGGGGGGCGGGCTATCGTCGAGCAGGCGCAGGAGACGCTCGGTCTCACCGACGGCCAGGTCGCTGACAGCTTCGAGGTGCTCCGCCGGCGCGGCAACATGAGCTCGCCGACGGTGCTGTTTATCCTCAAACGCTTTCTGGAGCGTCACCAAAAGGCACGCGCGGCGGGCCAGGAGGGATTCCGGCGCGGCGTGGCGATGGCTTTCGGCCCCGGCCTCACGCTCGAGGGGGCGCGCTTCGAGCGGGCGTGAGCGCGGGACGGCGGACCACAAACGACGGTTTCTGCGGCTCGCCGTTGCCCTTCGTCAGTCGCCGTTGCGCGCGGAGTCGAGGCGTATCTGGACGTCGGGCGCCCGGTCTTCGGGCAGGCGCGTGCCTTCGGGAGCCAGCAAATCGACGGGCACGGGCTCGGAGGCGGCGCGGAGCGAGTCGAGCGCGATGGTTTCGGTCGGAATATCTTCGGGAACGCCTTCTCCGTCGCGGGGGACCAGCAGTTCGGCCGAGTCCGGGTCGGCACGCAGGCGGAGCGAGTCGGGAAGCGTGTCGCTCGTCTGCGCGCGCACGGGCAGGCGGGCCCTGCGCAGCCGCCGCGCATCGACCCGCACAGTTTGCGGGCGAGCCTCCTCGAGGCGCAGGCCGCTCGGCAGGTTCAGATTGTCAGCGGTTACGCGCAGGTGGTTGTGTCCGCCCTCCAGGTCGGAGAAGGGAAACGAGACAGTCAGCTCGGAGGGTTCGGCAAGCTCGAAGGTGTGCTCCGCCCCCGATAGGCCAATGCTGACTCGCGGCGGGTCGGGCTCTTCGATCAGCCAGGTCGGCCCCACGTTGCGAAAGACCACCGGCGCGTTGAACGTGCGGTAGGTCGAGCCCGGCTCGTAAGCGAAGGACAGCCAGAGCAGGCTCGCCATCAAAAGCGAGAGGAGGGCGGTGCGCACCCTGGCCTTGCTCCACCAGCGCTCGCGCTTTTGGATTTCGTAGTGCTCTTCTTGGAAGCGCCCGAGGCGCTTGCGCAGCTCGCCGGGAGAGTTCATCTCCATCAGCTTCCCGCCTTCGGCCACGCTGATGGTCCCGCGCTCCTCGCTGACGACGATCACAAAAGCGTCGGACTGCTGGGCCAGTCCCAGCGCGGCGGCGTGGCGCGTCCCGCCGGCGCGGCTGGACGCCGGCAGGTCCGCCGCCAGCGGCAGGTGCACCCCGAAGCGCGTGGCGCGGTCGTTTTCGATGAGCACCGCTCCGTCGTGCCCGTCAGTGTCTTCGTGAAAGATGCTCTCCAGGAGCGGCAGGCTCAGGCGCCCGTTCAAGGCCATGCCGCCCTGCGTGACTCCTTCCCACGAGTCGCGCCCGCGCACAGCCATCAGTGCCCCGACGCGCTCCTCGGCCAGGTGCCCGGCCGCTTCGGTGATGATGTCGAGCGCGACGTCGCCCTGCCTGCCGCCGGTGGGTTGTTGAAAAGAAAACGAGCCGATACGGTCGATCACGCGGCGGATTTCTGACTGAAACAGCACGACCGCCGCGACTATGAAGACCCCGAAGAGCACGCCCAGGAGCCGCTCGACGAGATACATCGAGAAGGCTTCGGCCAGCAGGTACACCGCCGCAACGACCACCAGCACGACCGAGAGGCGCCAGGTGGTGCCGGGGCGTGTGCCGCGCCGCACGCCGGTGAACAGCGCGTACAAAAACGCTGCCACCAGCAGCACGTCGAGCCCGTCGGCCACGCGCACGCTTTGCGTGAGCTGGCGGAAGAACGTGACGATCGGATCGAGCACAGTTCGGAGCGTTGGGGGGGGGTAAGTGTTGGTTGGAGAGCGTTTCACATGAGAGCGAGGCTATCCCCAAGCAGCGCTCTCCTCAGTTGGTGTCGGCTCAGTTGGTGTCGGCGGGGTCGCCGCCGCTCATCTGGCCAGTGTCGCGGCCCACCTGCTCGCCGGGCGCGCCCTGCAGGCCGGGATCGCGGTTCAGATACTCGCGGTACAGGCGCGTCTGGCGGTTCACCAGTGGCACCTTGCGCCCCTCGATGAAGAGGTGTTCGATGTCGGTGGACGTCTTGAACGGGTCGCCGTCGGCCACAAAGAGGTTGGCGATTTTGCCCTCTTCGATGGAGCCGATCTCGTCGGAGACGCCGAGGATGCGCGACGGGGCAATGGTGACGGCGCGGAGGGCGTCCACGCGCCCCAGGCCGTAGGTCGCTGCGAAGCCGGCGTGGTAGGGCAGGTTGCGCACGTTCTCGGCCTCGCCGGTGCGGATCGCCAGGTTCACGCCTGCATCGTGCATCAGGCCGGCGTTGGCGTAGGGCTTGTCGTAGCGGTCCGAGTCGCGCGTGGGCGTCGAGAGCACCGGCCCCACGAGGCACGGGATGCCCGCCTCGGCCAGTTGGTCGGCCACGCGCCAGCCCTCAGACAACCCGCTGAAGATGACATTGTCGGTCTGGCCCTGCTTTTCGGTCCATTCGAGGGCCTTTTTGATGTCCTTCGCCCGGTTGACCCTGATCATCAGGCGCGTTTGCTCACGCACCACCGGGGCGAGCGCCTGCAGGGCCGGGGCGTAGTCGGGGCGCCGGTCGCTGCCGGCTTCGTAGGCGCTGTCGATGCGGGCGTACTCGACGGCTTGTTCCCACGTGTTGTTGAGCTTTTCGATTGCCTTTTTGGCTTCCTTCTCGATTTGCTCCTGCGAGCGGTCGTCCCACCAGCCGCGCCGCCCGGTCGCGGGGAAGTCGAGCACTGCCGCCTCGAACTCGCGGTGCATCTGGCGCGGCGTGTAGCCGAAGAGGTCGATCAGCGCGGCAGTGCCGGGGAAGAGGCCGCCGGTCGGCTCGCTGATGACCGTCGTCACCCCATTCACGCGCGTGATGGGGATCGAGACGCTGCTGGGATTGATGGCCGTGAGCGCCTGCATCTGCGGCGTGATTTCGCCTTCCTCACTGTAGTCGCGCGTCTCGCTGAGCGAGCCGATCTCCACCAGTCCCAGCCGCGTGCCCGCGTCGATCATGCCGGGGTAGACGGTGCTCCCGTTGAGACTGATGGTCTGGGCTCCCGAGGGAACCGAGACGTTCTCCCCCACCGCTGTGATACGATCCTCTTTGATGACGACTGTGCCGTTTTCGATCACCCCGTTGGTGATCGTCTGGATGCGGGCGTCGGTGAGCGCGAAGGGGCCGCGCTGGGGTTGCGCCACGGCTCCGGGCGCCTGCGCCTGGGCCTCGCCGGCAATGAAGAGCAACGCGACCACCAGTAGTAGGGGGGGCGTGCGGGAGAAGAAGTGAGCGAGCGAGCGCATCGTCGGGCGAGATCGGTAGCTGAAAGAAGAAGGCGTGTCGCCTGAAGGGACTGCCGTTCACGAAGGGACTGCCGTTCACGGTTTCGCCGTCCTACTGTTGCGCTGCCGTCTGTTGTGCTGCCGTGCGGGCGAAGCGCCCCAGCCGAAGGGCGCCGTGCATGCAGCGGCGGTAGTCGTCGCGGTTGGCGCTGGTGACGGGTTCGGGAATGTTGGACTCCGGGTCCACGAAGAGGCGGAGGTCGTCGGGGTCCTTTTGGCGGTCGAAGCGCACCACGCCGTCTACATAGGTGCGTTGCGGGATGGTGTAGATGTTGAGCGGGTGCTTCGAGAAGACGGCCAGGTCGGCGTCCTTGCCTTCCTCGATGGAGCCGACGCGCTCGTCAATGCCGAGCTGGCGGGCCGGGTTGATCGTGATGAGCTTCAGCGCCTGCGTGTCCGAGAGGTCGCCGTACTTTTGCGTCTTGGCCGCCTCGTGGTAGAGGTGGCGGTCCAGCTCGCCGGAGTCGGAGTTGATGGAGGTGCGCACGCCGTTTTCGGTGAGGATCGCGGCGTTGTAGGCGGTCGAGTAGTACACCTCGAACTTGTAGGCCCACCAGTCGGAGAAGACCGACGCGCCTGCCCCGTCGTCTCCGAAAGCCGCCAGCTCGGGCGCCACCTTGAAGCCCTCGTTGACGTGCTGGAAGGTGACTTCCTGGACGCCGAAGTCCTCGAGCACGTCCATCAGCATTGCGATTTCGTCGGCGCGGTAGCTGTGGCAGTGCACCTTCACCTCGCCGCTCAAGACGTCGGCCAGTACCTCCAGGCGCTCGCTGTGCTCCGGCGGTGAGGCGCGCTCCCCGTTCTGGAAGGCTTCTTTCTGCGCGGCGTAACGCTCCGCGCGGTTCAAGGCCCGGCGGATGACCTGCTCGACGCCCATGCGGGTGGAGGGGACGATGTCGCTGCCCACGCCGTGGACGCGCGTGGGGTTTTCGCCGAGGGCAAACTTGACGGTGCGCCTCGCTCCCTCGAAGCGCAGATCGTCGGGGTCGGTCGTGCCGTAGCGGTGCTTGATCGTCTCGTTGCGCCCGCCGATGGGGTTGGCCGAGCCGTGCATGACGTGGCTGGTGGTGACGCCGCCGGCCAGCGCGCGGTAGAGGCTTGTGTCGAAGGGGTCGAGCACGTCCCCCACGCTCACCTCGGCGGTGACGGGGTTGGTTCCCTCGTTCACGTTTGAGATCCCGATGTGGACGTGCGCGTCCACGATGCCGGGCATCACGTACTTGTCGTCGGCATCGTAGGTCTCGGTGCCGGCGGGAGCGTCGAGGTCTTCCCCCACGGCGGCGATGTCGCCGTTTTGCACGAGAACGTCGCCGTTCTCGATGGTGCCGTTCGTGATCGTCAGCACCGTGGCGTCTCGAATGAGCCAGTCGTTCTGCTCGGCGCGCGTCTCGTAGAGGTCCACGATGCCCTCCGGCGGTGTGTCGCGCTGCTGGGCCGCCGCCGGGACGGCGGCGGCGCACAAGAGCGCGAGCAGGAAGGCGGGAAGCGCGGGAGCGTGAAAGCGCAGAAGGACGGGCGTGCGCATGGCCGAGAAGATGGACGGAGCGAAAGGAAAAAAACGTGGGGGCGCAACGCGCTTCGCCCGGGGAGGCAGGTCCGGAAGCGGGAAGTCAGAGGGGGCGGACGGGCGACCTCTCGCCCGAGCGCTCCCGTCGAAAATCGTCAGTCGCGCATCGTCGTGCGTTCCGGCCCGGACACGCGCGTGCCCTCCAGCGAGCCGCCGCCGTAACCAGGCACCGAGAGCGAGCCCTCCATCTCGTCGCCGGAGATGGTGGCCGAGACCGAGAGCGTGCCGGCCTGGCCCCCCTCGAACTCAAACGAAAGCGTTGAGCCATCGAGCGTGAGGTTTTCGGCGGTTTGCTCTTCGCCCTCCGGGCCGGTGATCGTGCCGGTCAGGTTGCCGGGAGAACCTTCGACGACGAGCGTGCGGGTCTGCGTGCCGCCGGGCGTGGAGATTTCCAGCTCCCACGTCCCCGCCGGATCGACACCCTCGGCGGGTGGGGCGTTTCCTCCTTCTTCGTCGGAAGACGTTTCGTCGGAAGACGTTTCGTACGTAAACTGGCGCCCGTCCACGAAGACGTGCCGCACGCCCGTGTCTTCTTCAAAGAGCGATCCGTCGGTGACGACGAGGTTGGCAATCTTGCCTTCTTCGACGGTGCCGAGCCGGCGGGACAGGCCCAAGAGCGCCGCCGCGTCGGTGGTGAGGGCCGCGAGGGCGTCCTCTTCGGGAAGGCTGTATTCGACCATTTTGCGCAGGTTGTCCAGTAGGTCGCCCGCGTCGGCCTGCATCGTCGAGAAGCCGAAGCGCAGCCCCGCCTCTTCGAGCGCGGCGGCGTTGGCGTAGTAACGCTCGGCGTAGAGCCCGCGGCGGGCCAGCAGATTTTCGCGCTCATCGTCGATGTCTTCGTAGGAGCGCGTACGGAGGTCGCGGATGAAACTCGAGCCGGGCCGCTCTGGGGTGATCGCTTTGGAGGTGTCCGGTCCCACAGCGAGGGAGTCCGCCTGCGTCGTGTCAGCCACGGGACGGGCGCTGTCGGGCTGGGCCTCGGGGGCGTCGTCCGGCTCCTCCGGTAGCGCGAGCGAGAGAAAAAGCGGCGTGGAGCGCTCGTCGGACTGCAACTCTTGGAGCGTCTCGGTGGCTGCGAAGGACTGCTGAAGGCCGGCCATCGCCAGCGGAAAGTCCTGTTCCTCGTGCAAACTGGTGGCACGGTGAATGCCGAGGGCCCCTTCGGTGAAGAAAAAGAGGGGCTTTTCACCATTCACGACTGGGAGCAGGGCGGCGTGAATGTCATCGTAGCGCGGGCGCGAGAGGCCGCGCGGGCTCTCTTCGTATTGCTGACGGACCTGCCGGCGCCGCTCGGTCTCACGCAGGACCTGGCGCATCGTGGCGATCACGGCCATGTCGGTAGCGGGGTAGACGTCGTCTGCCCCCTCGAACTGCGCGAAGACAGAGGCGTCCTCGCGCAGCACCATCTCACCGGGGCTGTCGCCGGCCAGCTGGATCACCGCGCCGCGCCCGGGTAGCAGGCTGCCGCGCGGGACGGTGTGGGCCGTAGTGAAACCGGCCTCGCGCAGCTGGTCGAGGGTGTCTTCCGCAGGGTCCAGCATCGCGCGAGCAGTGCGGTCGGGCTGGATGCCGGCCACGTTTGCGGGCGGGGCGCCGGGGTTTTCCACATCGGGGTCGTCTTCGCCGTCGCTTTGCTGGGGAATGCCCGCGTGCGTGAGCCCGCTGATGAAGCCGGCGTACACCACCAGCGAGTCGCCCTCGACGCGCGCGGCGTCGTAGGGCACGTTCACGTCTCGGCCGACCGCTTCGATGAGCCCGTCGCGCACGAGGACGGTGCCGTTTTCGATGACCTCACCGGGCGCCACCACGACGCGAGCGTTCTCGATGGCGTAGGCGCCGGTGGCCTGCGGCACGTCGTCACGGTTGGGCGCTTCGTCGGGACGCATCACCTGCGCCTGTGAGGTCGTCGGGACGGCCAGCAGCATCAGAACCAACAAGGCCGGCAGACAAGAGCGAAACGGAACGCCAGAGAGCATGACGCGCGGAAAGAATCGAAGAGAAGGTCACATACAGGTTACGCTTGCTCGGAGTTTTTTTCAACGGGGGGTGTCCCCTGCCAGGGCCAAGATGCATCCAGGAGCACGATCTCGTCGACTGGATAGATCGGCCCTTCGCGCGGGTCTTCCACCTCGCCCAAACGCTCGACAATCGAGGCGGATTCCTCATTCCGCGGAGGCGGATTCCTCTTCCACAGAAGAACGCGGGGCAGCCCGTGCGGTGACCGTAGCACCTGAAACGGGTTGGATTGCAAGTGCGCTCGCTTGCAACTTGCAGGCCCTCCTCTCGCAGATGCGATTGCCCTGCCGGCCCCTGCGCAGAGGCGAGCGAATTGTGATAAGTATGGCAAACGAATCGCGCATCAGACGGGCGAAACTTCGGGCGGCAATTCCGCTTTCATAGAGCCCATAACTTTTTGTCTTACTTGTGGGCAATCATGTACAACACGCAGGGCATCGAGGCCGTCGCTACCATCACCGAGCTGCGGTCGAACACGTCTGAACTGGTCGATCACGCCAAGGACTTGGAGCGCGGCATCCTCATTCAGAAAAACAACGAGCCGTACGCCGTACTGCTCAGCTACGACCAGTATAACAGGCTCGCCGACCCCGGCGAGGAAGAAGACAGCGACGACCAGTAGGGCGAGAATCGGCGGCCAGAGAACCGGCAGCGAACCCACGCGGGCGCGTCACACCTCGGCCTGCAGGCGCTGCAGGCGGCGGGCGGCCCGGCGGCGGTCCAGGTGGCGAAGCCGCTCCGGCAGCATCGAGCGGCGCGTGCACTCGATGGTCGCGGCCAGTTCCTGGAGCTCGATTTCGTCGGGGTAGGTCGGCGGAGCGAAGTCGTCGGCGACGGCCTGGAGGTGTGCGCCGGTGACGGAGGCATTGCCTTCGGAGGCTTGCTCGGCGGCAGCGCGGAACTTGGCGCGCGTGAGCAGCGCTTCGAGGTCGGCCCCGCTGAAGGTAGTGGCGCGCCCGTCGGCGGCGTCATCGGCGCGCCCGCCGTTCAGGAGCACATGGGGCACCGCGTCCAGCGGGAGGTCCACTCCGGTGCGGCGCATCATCACGCGCAGGAGCTCCTCGCGGCCCTCGCGGGTCCCGGGGTGGAACAGCGAGAGGTGCTCCTCGGCGCGGCCCTGGCGCTTGAGGTCCACGGGCACGAGATCGGGGCGGGCGGTGACGAGGAAGAAGAGAATGCGCCCCCGGTGCGCCGGCTCGCTCATAAACGAGGCGATGCGCCCGAAGACGCGCCGCGAGACGCCGGCGTCGCCGGCCGCCTCGCGCGTGCCGAGAGCCGTGTCGGCCTCGTCGATCATCACGGCCACCGGGGCCATCGCCTCCAGCAGGTCCAGCACGCGCTCGAGGTTGCCCTCGGTGACGCCTTGCCACTGCGAGCGGAAGTTGCGCAGCTCGACCATCGGGACGCCGATCTCGCCGGCGAAGCAGTTGACCAGGAAGGTCTTGCCCGTGCCCACGGGGCCGCTCACGAGGTAGCCCATCGGTAGCACGTCGCGGCGGCCGGCCCGAAGGGCACGGGCGGCGTCGCGCAGGTGGCGTTTGGCCTCGTCGTGGCCGGCGACGGCGCTGAGGTCGAGGTCCGTTTCGACGAATGAAAGCAAGCCTTGCGCCTCCGCTTCGATGAGCTCTTTTTTCTGGGCAGAGAGGCGCCCGTGGGTGAGGGGGCGCTCGTTTTCGAGCACGTCGCCGAGGAGGGTGCCCAGCGAGACGTAGCCGAGCCCGGCGGTCTGGGCGGCCAGCTGGGCGGGGGACACGGCGGAGCGCTCGGCGAAGGCGCCCGCACGCCCCGAGAGGCGCTCGTCGAGGTAGGCGCGGCGCTCTGCTTCGCTGGGCAGCGGGACGTGAATCGCTGCGCTGCGGGCGCTGCTGGTGAGCGGGCGGCTCAGCTCGCCGAGGCTTTCGGTGAGGAGGCAGACGGTGAAGTCGTTTTCCAGAAAGAGCGGCTCGCGCGCCCACTTCTGGAGGAAGACACGCGCGCGGCGGTCCTCGGCGCCGTGCATGGCGGCCTCGGCGGTCGGGGCGACCGTCTCGGCGTAGTCGATGATGCAGGCGATGCGGTTCCCCGCTGAAAGGCGCAGGCGAAAGTAGTGCTCCAGCAGCGCGAAGGCCGCGCCGGGAGCGGTAGGCAGGCCCTTGCGCGAGGTGCCGTGGAAGGCGTCGCGGCCTTCCATCGCCCGCAGAAAGTCGCGGCGCGTCTGGGGCGTGCGAAACTGGAGGCCGGAAGAGCGGTCGTAGAAGATGACATGGTCGCGTGCGGCGAAGAGGTCCTCGGCCAGGAAGTCGCGCAGGGCAACGTATGCGGATTTCCC
>PXTS01000001.1 GCA_003022485.1 Bacteroidetes bacterium QS_8_68_28 | reverse complement strand
GGCTGAACCGGCGTCGCTTCGGCGGTCGCCGAGACGGCAGCGGGCGAAGCGCTTTCGACGCCTGCCTCGAAGCCGAAGTAGACGGTTCCCACGAGCAGCAACGCGAAGGCCGCCGCCAGGACGAGAAGGACGGACGATTGGGCGTGCGATTGGCGGCCGGGAGCTTTCATTGCAAGTCACCGGGAGAAGGGAGAAAGGGAGCGGGCGTCGGGGTGGGACTGTTCGTTTTGAGAGCGCTCTTCGCTTTGAGAGCGCTTGCTAAACCAATAATAAGTGAAGGAGCGCCGCTCTGCAAGGGAATGCGGCGACGAAAGGGCCGAACCGTCGCAGACCGGCGGCGAATGGCAGCCACGCGCACTTCGACTGCAGAAGCGTTGCCCATCGGCGGGCTTCTCGCGAGCGGTCGCCCCGCCGTTTCAGCGTGGCGGGGCCCTTCAGCGCGCCGGCGCTTCCTGCCGCGCGTTCTCGGTCGCGTTGCCGTTTTTCTCGGGAGGGCCGCCGTCTGCCGCCGGTCGTTCGTCGTCCTTGCGACGCAGGTCGCTCCACAGGTCATCGAGCGTGCGTCCCTGCGCCACGAGGCACGCAAACCCGACGACGACGTAGACCACGAGCTGCGCTCCGTGGGTAAGCACCGCGTAGCTGGCCGCCGGAGCCTTCGGCACCGCGAAGATCCACACGAGCGACTGGATGGTGATGTAGTGGTACGACCCGATCCCGCCGGGGGAGGGAACGGCGATCCCGATGCCGCCGAGCGCCATCAGGCACCACCCGTCCCACACCGAGAGGGCGTAGGGACGGGCCATCCCCAGAACGAGCAGCGGAAGATAGGCCATCAGCCCGTAGCAGGCCCAGATGCCGAGCGTGCTCACCGTCAGCGCCCAGGGCCGCCCGGTGCGCCCCAGCGAGAGAAAGCCTTCCTTGAAGGAAGCCAGCACGGGACGCATGCGCGCCTCCCAGACGTTTTTCCAGCCCGCCCGTCGCCGCAGTCCCCACACCGCGAGCGCGCCGGTCGCCAGCAGGCCCGCCCCGACCGCCAGCAGCCTCCTGAGAGGAACGGCCCGAACCTGCTCCAGCGCGGGCGTGAGGAAGCGCTCGCCGAGCACGCCGAGCTGATCGGCCAGCAGAAAGACCGTGCTCGCCAGCGCCCCGGCCAGGACGACCGTGTCCAGCAGACGCTCCACCACGACCGTCCCGAAGACGCCCGAAAAGGGCCGCCGCGTGCGCGCCGAGAGGTTGGCCGTGCGCGCCGCCTCGCCCAGCCGGGGGGCGGCGTAGTTGACCATGTAGCCGACCATGACGGAGTAGAACGCGCCGCGCAGCGTGGCCGGGCGGCTCGCCGGCGGTGCATCGGTGGCGCGCAGGAGGAGCAGCCAGCGCCACGCCCGCAGCAGGTGGCTCACCAGCATCAGCCCCACCAGCGGAGCGAGCCAGCGGTAGTCGGCAGTGCGCAGCGCCCGGGCCACCTTCGCAAGGTCCACCCCGCGCAGCGCCAACCATAGCAGAGCACCGGCCAGGACGAAGCTGCCGACCTGCGCGAGACGGCGGCGCGTGCGTGCGGTCACGTGGGAGCGTAGGAGCGTTAGGAAGAGAGGGCGTACGCCGCCCGCCGTCTGCGGTCCGCCGTCTGCCGGCGTGCTCACGAGCGCAAGTCCACGACTTCCACCCCCTGCGGCGCGTCGAAGCGGAAGGTGCTCGCAGTCGTTTCGGCGCCGAAAGTCACGTCGCGCAGCGAGAACGTCATGCGCGAGCCGTTGGCGTCCATGACGACCAGGCGCGTCACCACCGCGTCGGAGGCGCGCATCCAGAGCGTCACCTTCTGGAAGAATGCCCCGCCCTGCCTGGGCTTGAGAGTGAGGACGCGATGCCGGGTCCCGCTGCGCTGCGCGGTGCGCACATTCGTCACGCGGTAGCGCTCCTGGTAGCCGTCGAAGAAGCGGCCTGGCGAAAAGGCCGTCTCGTTCTCCGCGTAGTCGTTCACGAGCACCTGCTTGCGCGCGGGCGTGTAGGTCCAGGTCGTCTCCCCGTCGGTGACGAGCGTCTGGCGGTTCGTCTCCACGCGGTAGCGGTCGCCCTTGAGAGTGAGCGTGCCCTCGAGAGTGCGCGTCTGTCCATTTTGCGAAATCGTCTGCGAAAACTGCGCATGAAGCGCTTGCCCGCCGTCGTACTTCTCCTCCAGGCGGTCGATCAGCGCCTCGGCGCTCGGCGTGGTCTGCGCCTGGGCGGGCGTGGCTCCCAGCAGCAGCGTCGCGAGCAGGAGGGCAAACGCGGACAGAGAAAGTCGGCGGGGGCGCATCGAAGACGGAGTGGGAAGACAAAGAGAAAAGCGCCGACGCTTTTTTAGGACAAAGCGCGTGCCACGTTCGCAAGGTCGCGCTACCGTTCCCCAACGGATCGTTCCCCAACGGGAGCGTAATCGCTCGTCCACATCGGGCGTGGCGTCTTTGCCAAACCCGTAGTGAAAGAGAAGTTCCCCCCGTCTGCAACGGACGCCCGGTGGGCAGTCGCAACCTTCGAAGCGAAGACGGGATCTTTCGAGCAACGCGCGCTCGTTTGCTGATACGTGGGAAAGTGTCTAAATTGAAAAAAGAACGTAGAGGCATGAAAGAACGAGAGTTCCCAGGAGTACTTCTTCACGCCTCAGTATCAAGACGCTGTTTTGCCGAGTCACCTGCCCCGTTCTCACATGAGTGATGTAGGACATCCCGCCCGCACCAGAGCGCGCGACCTCATCGACGCCAGCATGGACGCCTACCAGGAGGCGCGTCTCGCGGCGGCGTTCTGCGCCAACGAAGGCGGCGAACTGGCGGAGCCGCACCGCCTGCAAGCCCTCCACGACGCCGCCGACCTGGCCCTGGCGCTCGCGAACCTGCTCACGCGCGCCTCGCGCCTGCACCGCCGCCAGGGCCGCCTCACCGCCGAGGCGTGCCGCGCCGCCGCCGACGCGCTTGAAAACCGCGACGAAGATGCGTTGCAAGAAGCCCGCCACGCCTTCCGGCAGTGCGCCGAGGCCTGCGCCGCGTTGCCCGACCCCGCGTAACCTCCTCCCGCGTTCCGACGTGTCTCTCGAAACCATCGTTTCCGGCGGCCAGACCGGGGTAGACCGCGCCGCGCTGGACGTGGCCCTCGCGCTGGGGCTGGAAGCCGGCGGCTTCTGCCCAAGGGGCCGCCGCGCCGAAGACGGACGCATTCCTGCACGCTATCCCCTCCGCGAGACGGCTGCGCGCGCGTATGCCGAGCGCACCCGCCGCAACGTCCACGCCGCCGACGCCACGATCGTGCTCACCCAGCAGGCCCCGACGAACGGCACCGCGCTCACACTCCGCACGGCCCGAGCGGCCGGCGTGCCCTTTCGTCATGTCTGCCTGCCGGCGACCGAGGATGCCGTCACCGCCACGCGCCGGTGGCTCGTGCAGGAGGAGGTGCGCACGCTCAACGTGGCCGGCCCGCGCGCCTCTGAGGAACCGGGCGTCTACGACGCGGCGCAGGCGTTCTTAGAGCGGGTGCTGAAGGAGAGCGGGTGCTGAAGGCGTGAAGGGCGCGAGGGGGCCGGCCGGGTAGCGAGACAGTCGTGCCGATGTGTGTAATCCTTTTGGAAGCCGCGCGCCCAGCCAGGCGGGAGGCGGGATCTCTGCGGGACTTCATCTCGTGAAGTGGGCTGGACGTGAGGCGGCTGCGCTTCGCGCCCTCGGCTGCTTTGCTCTTGTTCTGAACGCCCGGCTATGGCTCCCCCCGACGAGACCCTCACGCTCGACCGCGAGGAAAACTTCGAGACCACCGCCGAACGCGAGGCGGCCTTGAACCGCCTGCGCCGTTTTGCCGAGCTGCAGGACAGCGCCTTCAAGGTCCCCGGCACCAACTTCGAGATGGGCATCGAAGGCATCATCGGTCTCATTCCCGGCGTGGGCGACTTTGCCTCGGCCCTCGTCTCGCTCTACGTGCCCTTCGAGGCGATTCGGATGGGCGCGCCCTACGCGAAGGTCGCGCAAATGCTGCTGAATATCCTCATCGACGCGCTCTTGGGCTCGGTTCCCCTCGTCGGCGACCTCTTCGACGTGGCCTTCAAGGCCAACAACCGCAACGTGCGCATCCTCGAGAAGCACCTGGGCCGCCCGCCGGAGGACCCGGCGTAAGTTTAGGACGGCGGGCCGCGGCATCCAGAACACGAATGTCGTGGCTCAAAAGACCGCCGTCTGCCGTCGGCGGTCCCGAAGCGCGTCAGCGCGAGCGTAGCCAGGTGGTCGGGTCGTAGGAAGTGCTCCCGCGAAAGAGCCCGAAGAAGACGCCCGCCCCGCGCGGGGCGCCGTCGGTGCCGGCGCGGCCGATGGGGGCACCCGCTTCGATTTCTTGTCCCTCGCCGGCGTACACGAGCGAGAGATTGCCGTAGAGCGAGAGGTACTTGCCGTGGCGCACGAAGGCGATGGTGCCCAAGTCCGGCAGCTTGTCGATGCGGGTGACTTTCCCCTCAAAGACCGCCTGCACCTGCGCCTGCGGTTCGGTGCCGATCATGACGCCGGGGTTGGGGGTCTTGGTGCCGTGCACGGGGTCGGTCTGGAGGCCGTACTCCTCGGTGACGACCCCCTCGGCGGGCCACGGAAGGCTGCCTTTGTTTTGCTCGAACGAGCCGGTCAGGCGCTCGAAGGCCGCCCGGCGCTCCGGGGAGGAAGCGGAGGTCGGCGCGTCGCGCTGGGCCGCACGGGCCGCCTGCTTGAGCCGCGCCAGACGCGCCTCCGCCTGCTTTTTCTTGTCCCGCTGTTCACTGATGGTTTCCTCAATGGAGCTCTGCCGGGAGCGTAGCTCCTGGATCATCGCGCGGCGGCTCTGGCGCAGGCGCGAGAGGTTTTCTCGCTCGGCCTCGGCACGGCGCAGCAGCGTGGCCGTCGAGTCGCGCTGCTGCGCGAGCGTCTGCCGCTGCGTCTCGAGGCGGCGGCTGGCAGACTGCACGGCTTGGAGTTTCTCTTTGCGCTGCTGGGCGAAGCGACGCAGGTAGCGCACGCGCACGAGCATCTCGTTGACCGAGCGCGCCGCCAACACGAGCGCCAGGTCGTGCAGGCGCCCGTACTTGTAGGCGTGGGTGGCGCGGCGCTTGTACTCTTTCTTGAGCTCGGTGAGCCGCTGCCGGCGCTGTTGCAGCGAGCGCCGCAGCGAGTCCTGCGCGCGGCGAATCTCTGCGAGGCGCTCTTCATAGAGGCGCACCAGCTCGCTGCGTTCGGCGATGCGGCGGTCCAGGCGCTCGAGCTCCTGCTCAGAGGCGCGCTCGGCCGCGGTCGTCTCCGAGAGACGCGCTTCGCTGCTTTCGATCTGCTCGCGGAGGCGTTCGATCCGCTGCTTCGTGGCCTCGCGTTCGTCGCTTCCCGACTGGGCATGCGCGGGCCGGGCCGGCAGCGCTGCCGTAAGAAACGTTATTGCCGCGACCGACCAGACGGAGGAAAAGAAACGGTCCATTGCGTCGCTTGGGAGAACGTCCGTCGTGCGTGCAGGCGATTGGCCCGGCAGGGGCTTCCCCCGGACCGGACTGCGGCCCCGCTTTTTACGCGCGAAAACCGATTTGCTCGGGGGGAGCTGAGGCGGGGCCGGCGGCAGGCTATGGCGCTCGGGCGTGAGTGTGCTCGGTGCCCTCCGGCACGTCCAGCGCGAAGGGCGGAAGGCTCGAAGGGTTGAGCGTGAGGTCGCGGTAGAAGACGGAAGCGTTGCTCTGGTCCTGCGGGCGGCGCAGCTGCACGCGGCGCGGCAGAAAGAGCCCGCCGAAGCGCCCGAACTGCGAGAACCGGCGCTCTTCGAGCAGTGTCCCGTCGGGGTCGCGTTCGGTGTAACGCAGGGCGCGCCGGCGCGTGGGGTCCACCGTGAGGGTGCGTTTTCGGCGGCCCGCGCTGCTGGTGAGGATGTAGCGCGCCTCGCTGGTGTCCGAGCTCGTGGCCGAGCCCCCGGGGCGTACCTGCCAGTCCCGCCCTTCAGCGGGAGCGGCGAGGCCGAGGAGGTTCTCGAAAGCGCGCCCGCTGCGGAGCGGCGCCGGGAGCGCGGTGCTGGCGTCGTCGAGCGCGCCGTAGGTTAGCTCGCCGCGCACGGCGTCGTAGACGAAGAAGCTGTCGGGCGTGACGAGGACGCGCCCGCCCTCGAACCCCAGCTTCGAGAGAGTCATCAGAAGCGAGTCGCCCTGCGGGGTGCGCTTGGCATAGATTTTCGACGAGAAGCGCCCGTTGCGCGCGGGGGTGTCCACCGAGAGGCGGGCCTCGGCGCGGAAGGCGCGCAGCGTGTCGGTCCCGCGCGTGACGGCTCGGCGGATGTCGGCGACCGAGTCGTTGGGGTAGGAGGCCGGGACCTCGCCGGTTGCTGTGGTCGCGCGCGGCCCGGCACATCCGGCGGCCAGCAGCGCCGCGCCGAGCAGCACAGAGAGGATGTGGAGCGGTCGCAGACGCATAGCGCGGACGGAGACGGGAAAGAGCGTAAGTGCGTGGTGAGTGGACGGCGAGAAGCGAGCGAGCAGTGCAACGCGCCGGCGGCCGCCGCTCTTCGCGACTTGTCATCTGCCGTTCACGATCCGTTTGCTTCACGATCCGTTCGCTGCTGTGCCGAGGCGTTCGCGGAGCGCGCGGGCCTGCCGGCGGTGCCGCGCGGCCTCTTCGGGATGGCCGAGGCGCTCGTGCAGGCGGGCGAGCGACTCATGAAAGCGCGCCGCCTGCGTTGCGCCGTCGGCGGTGTCGAGGCGGTCATCGGTCTCCAGCACGCGCAGGGCCTTCTCAAAGACGCGCGCAGCCTCGGCGCGTTGCCCGGCCTGCTGCAACGCGGCGGCACGGGTGCGCAGAAGCGGGAGCCGGCCGGGAAACAGGAGCAACCCCTCCTCGGCGGTGGCGGCGGCGCGGGCCGCCCGGCCCGCCTCGAGATGCGCCCGGGCTGTCTGCGCCCAGCGCTCCGGCGCGCGCGGGTCCTGGTCGAGGGAGCGCGCCAGCAGATCTGCTGCTTCGGCGAAGGCCCCGGCTGCCAGACGCATCTCGCCCAGAAGCGCGAGCGCCCCGGCCTGCGTGGAGTCCTGCTGGAGCGCGCGTCGCAGCAGGCGCGCAGCCTGCTTGGAGGCGTCGCCGCCGTCTTCGGCCTTTTCATTACCGGAGCGAAGCGCGCGCGCGCGCTCCACGAGCCGCGCAGGCGTCTCGGCCTCCGACCCAGCCGGCGCGGGACGGCCCGACGGGGCGGTGCGGCGTGCGGAACCGGCGCTCGCGGCGGGCGAGGCGGCGAGACGGCGTTCGAGCGCAGCGGCCTCTTCGCGGCGGCCCTGTCGGCGGTACAGGCGCGCCAGGGCGCGGCGGCGTGCGGCGCTTTTCTGCGGGGCCTGCCGGATGAGGGCCTTCAGCGTGCGCTCCACGCCGTCAGCGTTTCCGGTTTCGCGGTAGAGGGGAAGCATCTCGGCGAGAAGCTCAGGCGAGGCTCCGTCGTCGCTGCTGTCGGCGAGGGCCTCGTAGGCGGCGAGCGCCTCGCGCGGTTGGCCGCCCCGGCCGAGCAGGCGGGCCACTTGGCGCCGGTAGTGCCGCGCCTCCGGCGCCCCCGCTGATGCAAAGCGACGCGCCTGCCGGGCGTGGTACAGGGCCGTCGAGAGGTCGCCCTGTGCGGCCCGCGCCTCCGCCAGCGCCGAGAGGATCGCCGGGGCCTCGGGGGCAGCCTGGAGGGCCTTCTCGTACTGGCGGACGGCCGCCGCGTGCTCTTCGAGCCGCGCCCGGGTGAGTCCCTGAATAAAGTGGCGGCGCGCGTAGGCGTCCCGCGCATCGGAGAGGGCCGACGCCTCGGCCGAGGGAGCCGGTTCCAGGGGAGGCGGCGAGACGGCTTCCCTGTTCTCGTCAGGCGATGCGGCCGGGCCGGAGGTCGAAGCACAGCCCGCCGGCAGCAACGCGGCGGCCATAAGCAGCGCCCCGACCAGAAGGAAGGAAGGGCCCTCGGAGGGCAGCGTAGTGGACCGAAGCCGCGCGCGCGACAACCGAGGGAGACAACACGACATGAAGAGCGCCGCAGCAGAACGAGGAATTATAAGCGGAGATTCAAACAAACGGCAGCGCAAATCGTCAGGTTTCCCCGCTTCCGGTCTGCCCGCCGCAGCAGGGAGGGAGCTGGCCTGCGCCCCGTTTCCGTACAGAGCGCTTTTGTAAAAGCCGCGCCGGGGCGTTACCTTTGACCATTCGCTCGCGCCAACGCCTGCCTTTTTCTCTCCGCGCTTCGATGGGCCAGCACGACATTCAGCAAAGCACCGGCGAGGGGGCGCTGCGCGCCTTCACGCGCCACCTCATCCAGGACGTGCGCGCCCTGGAGTACATGATCGCGCAGGGCCGCTTCGAGACGGGCACCCGCCGCATCGGAGCCGAGCAGGAGCTCTTTCTGGTGGACGACCGCTGGCAGCCCGCGCCCATCGTGAACGAGGTGCTCGAGCAGGCCGACGACGAGCGCCTCGTCACCGAGCTCGCGCGCTTCAACCTGGAGTTCAACATGGACCCGTCGCCCTTCGGCGGGACCAGCTTGCGCGAGATGGAAGAGGAGCTCTCCGGCACGCTCGATTATGCCTGCGAGACGGTGCGCTCCGTCGGCGGCGACATCGTCTTGGCCGGCATTCTGCCGACGGTCCACCTCTCGGACCTGGCCTTAGACAACATGACCCCGAGCCCGCGCTACTACGCGCTCAACGACGCGCTGATGAACCTGCGCGGCGGCCCGGCGCAGTTTCAGATTCGCGGCGTGGACGAGCTGTTCGTCAAGCACGACTCGATCATGCTCGAAGGCGTCAACACGAGCTTCCAGACGCACTTCCAAGTCGCGCCCGACGAGTTCGCACGGTTCTACAACATCGCCCAGGTGGTCGCGGCGCCCTGCCTGGCGGCGGCGACCAACTCGCCGCTGCTTTTCGGCAAGCGCCTCTGGCGGGAAACGCGCATCGCGCTTTTTCAGCAGGCGGTCGACACGCGCAGCTCGAACCTGTACTTGCGCGAGATGAGCCCGCGCGTGCACTTCGGCACCGGCTGGGTCGAGGAGTCGGTCATGGAGATTTTCAAAGAGGATATCTCGCGCTTCCACGTCATCCTCACCACCGAGCTTAACGAGGACCCCTTCGAGGTTTTGCAAAAAGGCGGGGTGCCCGATCTCCAGGCACTCCAGCTCCACAACGGCACGGTCTACCGCTGGAACCGCCCGTGCTACGGCATGACCGACGGCGAGCCGCACCTGCGCATCGAGAACCGCATCCTTCCCTCGGGCCCCACGCCCGCCGACGAGGTCGCCAACGCGGCCCTTTGGTTCGGCCTCGTGAGCGGCCTGGCTGAGCGCTACGACGACATCCGCGAGGTCATCACCTTCCCGCGCGTGAAGAGCAACTTCGTGGCCGCCGCGCGCGAGGGACTGGCCTCGCAGTTTGCCTGGTTGGAGGGGCAGCGGCAGGTGCCTGCCCACGAGCTCATCCTTGACGACCTTCTGCCAATGGCCGAGGACGGCCTGCGCGCCAGCGGCGTGGACGAAGCGGACGTAGATCGCTATCTGGGCATCGTCTACGAGCGTGTGAAGACCGGCCAGACCGGTTCGCAATGGCAGCTCGACTCCCTCGACGCAATGAAGGAAAAAAGTGGCGGCAAGCGTGCGGAGCGCCTCACGGCCCTCGTGGCTGCGATGGTGGACCGCCAGACTGGCGGCGACCCCGTTCACGAGTGGCCGCTGGCTCGGATGAGTGAGGGGGCCCCCCGCGAACGCATGGAGCGCACGCGCGTGGAGCACTACATGGCGACGGACCTATTTACCGTGCACGAAAACGAGCCCGTCGAGTTCGTCGCCTGTCTGATGGACTGGCAGCACATCCGCCAGGTGCTGGTCGAGGACGAGCAACATCGTCTGGTGGGGCTCGTCTCGCACCGCAGCTTGCTGCGCTACCTCGCCGAGCGCAACGCCGACCGCGACCAGGAGGCGGCGCCCGTACCCGTGCGCGAGGTCATGGTGGAAGACCCCGTCAGCGTCTCGCCGGAGATGCCGACCGCCGAGGCCGTCGCCCTGATGCGTGAGCGCCAGATCGGGGCGCTCCCAGTCGTGCGCGAAGACCAGCTCGTCGGGATCGTTACTGAGCGCGACTTCATCGAGATCGCCGGCCAGCTTCTCGACGATTCGTTCGAGGAAGGGGAAGAGCTTTCCGATACTGATGTGACGGGCGAGGCGCCCCCCTCCAGCGAGTAGCCGCTCCGCCGGCAAAGGTTCGCTTCGCTGTGCTTCCTCGAAAAAAGGAGCATCTGTGAAAGTGCTGCCGGCCTCGGCACATCCGGCGTCTCGAGGCGGTTCAAGGCGCGCTTCTTTCCCTGTCCGCAGCGCCCCGCCGGCACTTTTCGAGATCGGCACTTTTCGAGATATGGAGAACGCGCGCGAGCGACAAATCGACGGCTTCACTGTGCGCATCGAGCGCGACCTGTGCATCGGGTCGGGCAACTGTGTGAACCTGGCGCCGGAGGTCTTCGAGCTCGACGAGCAAAACCTCGTGGCCTTCAAAGAAGGCAGCGGCGACGACCCGCCCATCGACAGCGCGCGGCTGGAGGAGGCGTGTCGGCTCTGCCCGGTCGACGCGCTGCTGTTCTTCGACGAAGACGGTGAGCAAATCGTGCCGTGAGGGGGGCACGTCGCGCGGGGCGGAGGGGGGCGCGTGCTCTGCGGAAGCCTCCCGTGAGCAACGCTTTTTCACGTACCACGCAACACGAATCACGCACCACGCTCCGAGCATGAGCGCCGAGACGGAGTCCGCATCCCGTGAGCAGACGTCTTCTGCTGCGGCAGCGCCCGAAGTGGCGTCGGAGGAGTCCGAGCCGCAGGAAGCCGAGGACGCGCGCTACGCCTCGCAGGCCGCTGCCGCGCAGCCTTCGCCGGTGGCCTTCGAGGGCGGGGCTGCTGCGCCCAGCGAGCTGGGCGGCACGACCGAGCGGAGCGAGTGGGTCTTTCTCCTGCTGGCGGTGTTCTTTTCGCTGGCGCTCGTGGCGATCCCGGCGGTCTTCTTCACCAGCATCGACCTGACGGCCCCTGCCGAAGAAGGCGGCGGCGGAGGCGCTCCCGAGAGCAGCGAAGAGGCGCGCGAACTCGAACGCCTCCAGCTTTTGCGGGAAACCCGCGCCAACGCCCTCTCGAAGCTCTACACGTACGGCCCCTCTGAGGACGTAGCGCGCTACCGCATTCCTATCGAGCGCGCCATGCGCCTGACGCTCCGGCAGGACACATCCGCCGCGGCCCCGGCGGCGAGCCGCCCCGCCCGTGGAGAACTGGCCGCCCCGCCCGGCAGCGCACTCCGTTCGATGACGCCCCGCTGAGCGACCTTTTCCCCGAGCAGTACCCCCGCGCCGCCATGCCGACCGACGAAGTAGACCGTCCCGCCCAGCATCGCACCGCTCAGAGCGAAGCCTTCTACGAGGAAGCGCAGGATCTCATCCCCGGCGGAGTCAATTCCCCGGCGCGCGCCTTTGAGGGAAGCGTCGGCGGAGAACCGCTCTTCATCAAAGAGGCCGAAGGCGCCACCCTCACCGATGCCGACGGAAACGAATACCTCGACTACGTGGGCAGCTGGGGCCCGATGATCTTCGGCCACGCGCACCCGGCGGTCGTGGGCGCCGTGCAGGAGGCGGCGGCGCGCTCCACCAGCTTCGGGGCGCCGACGGAGGCGGAGATCGAGCTGGCCGAACTCGTCTGCGAACTCGTGCCGAGCATCGAAATGGTGCGCATGGTCAACAGCGGGACGGAGGCGACGATGAGCGCCGCCCGCCTGGCGCGTGGCTACACCGGGCGCGACAAGATCATCAAGTTCGA